>JANNFX010000236.1:0-14825 GCA_031380225.1 Hyphomicrobium sp. | reverse complement strand
TAAATCACTAAACGGCCGGAGGCTCGTCTGGGGTCAGACGCCTCACAAAATAGGTCCGGCTTCAACTCTGCCATCAGTGTGAGGGGGCTGACCCCAATTTCCATAGGGGCCAGGGCGGCTATTTGCTGCTCTGGCCTTATTTTTCGCGCCTAAAACGCTGCATTTGACCCCGTGTTGTACTTGAATTTCCGCCGCCAATCGGCTTTTGTCGGCATCCCATACGATTCTGGGCACCCCGCGCCGGCAGGCCGGATGGGCTCGATCCAGCGAACACAGATTACTTAACTCACGCGCGGCCATCCGGCTGCGCTCTTGAGACTAACCGAGGCACCAATGCACCTACAGATTGAGCGGAGTGAATTGCTGCGGGCTCTGGGACACGTGACCAGCGTCGTTGAGCGGCGCACTACAATTCCCATTCTGTCGAACGTGCTGTTACGTGCGCAAGGGCAGTCGCTGGAATTGAAGGCCACCGATCTCGAACGGGAAGTGATCGAAGAAGTGCCCGCGACGATCCACAAGTCTGGCGCCATCACGGTTCCGGCCCACATGCTGCACGACATCGTGCGCAAATTGCCCGACGGCAGCATGGTCGACATCAAGCGCGAGCCGGACAAGGAACGCCTGACGATCACAGCTGGTCCGGCTCGCTTTGCGTTGCAGACACTTGGTCCTGAAGATTTCCCGGATTTGAGTTCGGGCGAATTCGCGCAGACTTTTGAAATCGGCGCTGGCGATCTGAAGCGGCTAATCGAAAAGACGCGATTCGCGATTTCAACCGAAGAGACGCGGTATTATTTGAACGGCATTTATCTCCACACCGCCGAGCAAGGCAAAACGCCGGTGCTGCGCGCCGTTGCGACCGACGGTCATCGCTTGGCGCAAGTGGAGTTGCCGCTTCCGGATGGTGCGAAGGGCATGGCAGGTATGATCATCCCGCGCAAAACCGTGCATGAATTACATCGCCTGATCGAAGCCTCGGGCGGCGCCGTCAAGGCGAGCGTCAGTCCGGCGCGTGTCCGCTTTGAGATCGGCACCGTGACTCTAACGTCCAAGCTCATCGACGGCACCTTCCCTGACTATGGCCGTGTCATCCCGCAAGGCAATGACAAAGAAATGCGGGTTTCGAACGCGGAGTTCACCTCGGCCGTCGATCGCGTCTCGACCATTGCCAGCGAGCGTGGCCGCGCCGTCAAACTCAACATCGGCAAGAACAAACTGGTGTTGTCAGTCAATAATCCGGAAGGCGGCAGCGCCACCGAAGAGATCGGCGTCGGCTATGCCTCAACGCCTTTGGAAATCGGCTTCAATGCCCGTTATTTGCTCGATATCTCGGGGCAACTTGAGGGCGAAGAAGCGCGCTTCCTGCTGAACGACGCCGGTTCACCCACCATGATCCGAGACACCAGTGACGACAACGCGCTCTACGTCCTGATGCCGATGCGGGTGTGATCGGCTCCCGACAGCGCCATGTAGGTTGGGTCAAGCGCAGCGCGACCCAATATGGCGCGACTGGCAAGTGCTTCTTGTCAGAGGACTTGTCTCCGAACACGATCACGATTGCTGCACAATGGTGTCATGTCTCCCATCCCGCCACCCACAGGTGTCATCCTCGGGCTTGACCCGAGGACCCATTCATCCGCTTGTTCAGTCGCTGGCGTTACCCGGCAATGCCCTCAGCGCGGGATAGAGATCGGACCAATTGGGATTGTCGCGCTCGATGAGTTTGATCTTCCACTGCCGCACCCAATGCTTTAAAGTTTTTTCGCGCTGAATTGCCACTTCAATATCCGCGAACGGCTCAAAGTAAACGAGCCGCTTGACGCCGTATTTGCTTGTAAATTTCGAGCCGGCGCCGTCGCGATGAGACTGGGCGCGGCCAAGCAGATCGTTGGTCACCCCAACATAAAGCGTGCCATGGGGCTTGCTGGTGAGGATGTAAACCCAGTAGGTGAACATGGTGCCGACCGCGCTCTAAATTGCCGCCGGAGATTGCAGCACAATGGGTCCTCGGGACAAGCCCGAGGATGACACCTGTGGGTGATTGGCAGTCGTGATTCAACTCTTGTCCAAAAGCGTTCGTTCCGAAGCACGCCCTGAAATCGATCGGAACAGCGTCCAACTTTTGTTGTCATCAGACATCGGCGTCATGTCGCGCATCCCGCCACCACTCAGGTGTCATCCGCGGGCTTGTCCCGAGGACCCAGGGGGGAGGGAACGCAAACGACTTGGGTTCTGCTCGGCGCCGCTGCGGAATAGTTATCCAGACCGGAGTATGTTTATAAATGGGTCCTCGGGACAAGCCCGAGGATGACACCTGTGGGATCGTGTGCCAATCCAAGCGCTATTCAATACGCGGTGGTAGGCTCGGTCCGCCGATTCTTCAGTTGGCATCCAGTGCAAATGAATGAAGGCTGTTGAATTGAATCAAGTAAAAATCCAACGCCCCGTGATCGCCCCACGCCTGTGGGTCGAGCGGTTGGCGCTGACCAACTATCGCAATCACGCCGCGACGCGCATTGAAGCGACGCCGGAGCCGGTGGTGCTGACGGGTGGCAATGGGTCGGGTAAAACAAACATTCTCGAAGCGGTCTCGTTGCTGTCGCCGGGGCAAGGCCTCAGGCGCGCGCCGTTCGTTGATCTCTCGCGCGTGACCACTGGCAATGACGAAGACGCAAATGCTTCATGGATCATCGCCGCCAAAGTCCACACAGCACACGGCGAAGTCGATATCGGTACCGGACAAACTGCAACCGCCGCAACCACTGAACGCAGCGGCCGCACAGTGCGTATCAACGGAGAAAATGAAACATCAGCAGCGCTCGCAGATTACGTCGAAGTCGTATGGGTGACACCTGCGTTGGACGGCCTATTCACCGGCACGGCCTCTGAACGGCGGCGCTTTCTGGATCGCCTCATTTTGTGTTTTGACCCCGCACACGCCAAACTCGGAAGCCGGTTTGAACGCGCCATGACGCAGCGAAACCGGTTGCTCAGCGACGGCGCGCGGCAAGCATCCCAATTCGAAGGTCTCGAATTACTGATGGCTGAAACCGGCACCGCCATCGCCGCCGCCCGCAATGAAGCCATCGCCGCACTCATCGGCGTCATCGCCGCGCGCCGCGAACGCGACGAACACTCGGCCTTCCCGTGGAGCAATATCGCGCTCGATGGCGCGCTTGAAACCGATTTGATGCGCCAGCCCGCGGTCGAAGTTGAAGACACCTACGCCAAAACTCTGGCCACCAATCGCGAACGCGATCGCGCAGCATCGCGAACATTAGACGGCCCGCACCGGACGGATTTGATTGTCGGTCATGGCCCCAAATCGATGCCAGCCAAATTGTGCTCAACCGGCGAACAAAAGTCGCTGCTGTTGGGTCTCGTGTTGGCGCACGCCGAAATGATCGCCGCCCGCCAAGACGGCCTGGCGCCGATCCTGTTGCTCGATGAAGTCACCGCACATTTGGACGAAGCCCGGCGAGCCGCGCTGTTCCAAGACATCCTGCGGATCGGCTCGCAAGCCTGGATGACCGGCACCGACCGCAGCACCTTCGCAGCCCTCGAAGATCACGCAAAATTCCTTCATGTCGAAGACGGCACTGTCACCGCAGGACCATGAGCCCGAAGCCGCTTCAAGCGAATCCAACGGCGATTTCTTCGGGGTTCGGCTCAGGTCTAAGCCTCTGCCAGCTGCGCGCTTCGACGCACCTGAAACTTCCTGTACTTTCAAGCAATTAAAAGAGCATAATTGAGCGTGGATGACGCTGTATTTCTCAGGCATTTTGCCGGTTCTGTGCTATAAAAATTCTCTGAATTTGACACCTCCTTGAGAGATCGCAATGAGCGCCAAACCCGCCATGAAAATCGAGCCTGTTGTAGGAGTGGAGCCCGTCGAAGACATCGTCTCATCTGAAGATTACGGCGCCGATAGCATCAAGATGCTGAAGGGGCTCGACGCCGTGCGCAAGCGGCCGGGCATGTACATCGGCGACACCGACGACGGCTCGGGTCTGCATCACATGATTTACGAAGTCGTCGATAACGCCATCGACGAAGTTCTGGCCGGCCACGCCAATGCCTGCGACGTCTCCCTCAATCCCGATGGCTCAGTCACCGTGCGCGACGATGGCCGCGGCATCCCGACCGGCATCAAAAAGGACGATGACAACGACCCCAAGCGTTCGGCGGCTGAAATCGTATTTACCGAATTGCATGCGGGCGGCAAGTTTGACCAGAATTCCTACAAGGTTTCGGGCGGTCTGCATGGCGTCGGCGTGTCCGTCGTCAATGCGCTCTCAACGTGGCTCAAGTGCCGGATCTGGCGCGACGGCAAAGAACACTTCATCGAGTTCAACGATGGCGTCGCCATAGCGCCGTTGAAAGCCGTTGGCGATGGCAAAGGCGGGCGCGGCACCGAAGTCTCGTTCCTGCCATCCACCAACACCTTCACCAAAGTTGAATTCGACTATCCGACCATTGAACACCGCTTGCGCGAATTGGCCTTCCTCAATTCCGGCGCCAAGATTGTGCTGACCGATGCCCGGCACGCCGACGTCAAGCGCGAAGAGCTGTTTTACGAAGGCGGCACAGCCGCATTTGTCCGCTATCTGGACCGCTCTAAACAGGCACTGATCCCGGCTCCGGTCATGATCCGCGGCGACAAGGACGGCATCACCGTCGAAGTGGCGCTGTGGTGGAACGACAGCTACCACGAGAACGTGTTGTGCTTCACCAACAACATCCCGCAGCGCGACGGCGGCACGCATCTGGCTGGCTTCCGTGGCGCCCTGACCCGTATCATCAACAAATACGTGACCGACGGCGGCGCTGCGAAAAAAGAAAAGGTTGAACTTTCGGGCGAAGATGCGCGCGAAGGTTTGACGTGCGTGATGTCCGTCAAAGTTCCAGATCCCAAGTTCTCGAGTCAAACCAAGGACAAGCTGGTCTCGTCTGAAGTGAAGCCGGTTGTCGAGAGCATTGTCGGAGACCGGTTGGCAGCTTGGTTCGAAGAGCACCCCAAAGAAGCCAAGTCGATTGTCGGCAAGATCATCGAAGCGGCGCAAGCCCGCGAAGCGGCCCGCAAAGCCCGTGAATTGACACGCCGCAAGGGCGCGCTGGATGGTTTGCGTCTGCCAGGGGGCCTTGCAGAATGCCAAGACCGCGATGCCTCCAACACCGAACTGTTTATCGTCGAAGGCGATTCAGCCGGTGGCTCCGTGAAGCAGGGCCGCAAGCGCGAGTATCAGGCCGTGCTGCCATTGCGCGGTAAGATCTTGAACGTCGAACGCGCGCGCCTCGACAAGATGTTGTCGTCCGAACAAGTGACCAACATCATCGCGGCGCTCGGCACCGGCATTCGCGACGATTTTAATCTTGAGAAGCTGCGCTATCACAAGATCATCATCATGACCGACGCCGACGTCGACGGCGCCCATATCCGCACCCTGCTGTTGACGTTCTTTTACCGGCAGATGCCAGAGCTCGTTGACAAGGGGCACGTTTATATTGCCCAACCACCGCTCTACAAGGTGACTAAGGGCAAGTCCGGCACCTACCTCAAGGACCAGCGCGCGCTTGAAGACTACCTGATCGAAACCGGACTCGATGACGGTGTGCTCGTCACCAGCACCGGCGAAGAACGTGCCGGCCGCGACCTGCGTGACATCGTGGATCAGGCCCGCGCAACCATGGCACTGATCGAGCAACTGCACTCGCGTTATTCGCGCCGCATCATCGAGCAGGCTGTGATTGCAGGCGTCTTCGATCCCGAATTATTGAAAGACGAAAAGAATGCCGAAGCAGCGGCCACAGCCTTGGCCAATCGCCTCGACAGCATTGCGGAAGAAACCGAAGCTGGTTGGACTGGCACGGCGAGCCCCGAAGGCCTGCTGTTGAGCCGCTCATTGCGCGGCGTCACTGAAGTTCACGCCCTCGACCGCAACCTGCTCGCATCGCTTGACGCCCGCCGCCTGCACGAGCGCCATAAGGCGCTGGTCAGCGTCTACGGCGGCGAAGCCAAACTCAAACGCAAGAGCGGCGATCCCGTCATCATTCAGGGTCCGAAGACGTTGCTTGAAACCATCTATGAAGCTGGCAAAAAAGGCTTGTCGCTGCAGCGCTATAAAGGTCTGGGCGAAATGAACCCAGAGCAACTCTGGGAAACAACGCTCGACCGCGATGCCCGCACGCTGCTGCAAGTGCGGCCCGGCGACCTCACCGAAGCCGACGAAATTTTCTCCAAGTTGATGGGCGACGTCGTCGAACCGCGCCGCGAATTCATCCAGGAAAACGCGCTGTCGGTTGCGAACTTGGATGTGTAATCTGAATGACTTCTACAGTGGCTCCATTTGATCGCGCGACGCTCGAATTGGCGTTTGCGCGACTTGGCGAAGTGGCAGTAGCTGAGGGCAAGGTCATCGAGATTTCCGTCTATGGTGGTTCTGCAGTTTTGCTTACATTTGAAAACCGAGCAACGACAAGGGATGTTGACGCCGTTTTTGAGAAGGACCGCGCTTTTGTGCGCCGTGCTGCAACGCAAGTTGCAGAAGAATTCGGATGGAGCGAGAACTGGATCAACGACGGGGTTAAGGGATTCCTGAGCGCCCGGGATGCTGAACCAGGCGCAAAGTCGCTTTTTCGGTCTTACCCGTCAGGAGACGCTTCTGGACTTCGGGTTTTTATCGCTACACCTCCCTATCTTTTTGCTATGAAATGCTTGGCCATGCGGGTTGGAGGCACGGAAACAAGTCAGGACATTGATGATATCCGGCTGCTCGGGAGTGCGTTAGGCATCCGTACTTTTTCAGAAGCAATTGCTGTTGTTTCGCGATATTATCCGGATGGAAGGATTTCTCCCAAGACCCATTTTGGTTTGCAGGAGATTTTCGAAGTCGACAGCCCGAAGGACCGGTAATGGCCATTCAAAATGCCATGCCAGAAACAATAGCAGAAATTGGGCGGCGCGCGGCCAGTGGTGCCCAGCCGTTCGATGTTGCCGTGCGCGAATTTCTCGATTGCTGGCAGGCTTTAAATCAAACTTCAAAGCTCAGTGCCATTGCTAGTGAGCCCTGCCACTTGGGATGTGTTCAAGATGCCTATTTGGCGGCTCTCGCAGAACATCTAGCGGAGTTGGATCGACTGCCCGCGCCAGCTTGGTCCGAGCATCCAATGCGGTTTCTTGAAACGCCGTTCTTTGCAGGCGGTCTTCAGTCGCTTAAAGCCACGCTTCTTGTTGAAAGCCCAATCGCATTCCGGCGCCGTTTAATTTTCATAAGCGCCAATGCGCTATCTCGCCCCCGCCGCGAATTCATTCATGAAAATGCGCTGTCGGTTGCGAATTTGGAAGTGTGAAGCGCGCGCCCCGGCTCCACTTGGCGGAGCCGGCCGGGTCGCGCGGGACCGTAGGACCGTAGACCGTAGGTTGGGTTAGGCCGGAGGCCGTAACCCAACACTTTCGGGCCGCGGAGCGAGATCTTGTTGGGTTACGGCGCTCAAACGCGCCTAACCCAACCTACGGCGCTTGAGTTTGAGCAAATTCACAACTACGCTGGGTTGCTGCTGTCCCCAGCCTTGCCACAAATTTTCAACGCAAACGCATAGTCGACGGCGACTTCTTTCAGCGCATTGAAACGGCCCGATGCGCCGCCATGACCGGCTTCCATATTGATCTTGAGTAGCAGCAAGTTTGAACTCGTCGCGGCGTCTCGCAACTTTGCCACCCACTTGGCAGGCTCCCAATAGGTGACGCGCGGATCGGTCAAGCCGCCGAACGCAAAGATATGCGGATAGTCTTTGGCGACAATGTTGTCATAGGGTGAGTAGCCGCGAATGGTTTCAAAATCGCGTGCGCTTTCGATTGGGTTGCCCCACTCCGGCCATTCGGGCGGCGTCAGCGGCAGGTCCTTGTCCAGCATCGTATTCAAGACATCGACGAACGGCACGTCGGCGATGATGCCGAGAAACAGATCCGGCGCCATGTTGGCAATCGCGCCCATCAGCATACCGCCAGCCGAGCCGCCGTTGGCAACGATGCGCTTTTTCTGGGTGAAGCCTTTAGCAATAAGATGTTCGGCAACTGCGATAAAATCGGTGAACGTGTTGGTTTTCAGGTCAAGCTTTCCGGTTGTATACCAGCGATAGCCCTTATCCTTGCCGCCGCGGATGTGAGCTATGGCGAAGATCATGCCGCGATCGACCAGTGACAAGCGCCCGGTTGCGAAGGAGGCCGGGATCGAGATGCCATATGCGCCGTAGCCGTAGAGGAACACAGGCGCTGTGCCGTCGAGCGGCGTGTCCTTGTGATAGAGCAACGACACCGGCACCAATTCGCCATCGGCGGCAGGCGCAAAGAGCCGCCGGGTGACGTAGTCCTTCGGATCATGACCTGACGGCACGTCCTGGCGCTTGCGAAGCACGCGAGTGCGCGAAGCCATGTCGTAGTCATAAGTTTCGGCCGGCGTCGTCATTGATGAATAGCTGAAGCGCAGCGTCGTCGTGTCGAACTCATCGCCCGAAAACATGCCAAGTCCGTAGGCCTCTTCGTCAAACTTGATCGCATGTTCTTCGCCGCTGGCGAACTCGCGAATAGATATGCGCGGCAGACTATCTTCGCGTTCCAGGCGGACAAGATGTGATTTGTAGGCGGTGGCTTCGATGATCAGCCGCCCAAGCTTGTGCGGAACAAGGTCGCGCCAATTTTCTTCGCCGGGCTTCGTGACTGGTGTTTCGACAATGCGGAAATCTTCGGCGTCACCTGAGTTTGTTGTGATGATAAACCGGTCGCCATTGTGCTCGACCGAATATTCGTGGCCGTCGCGGCGCTTCGAAACCAGCGACAGCGGCGACGTTGGCGCTTCCGCATCAATGTAATAAATCTCGCTGCTCTGATGGTCGTGCGAATTGATCAGCACGAATTTAGCCGACTGGGTTTTGCCGAGGCTGACGTAGTAGCCAGTATCCTTTTCCTCGAACACCAGAACATCGGTTTCGTATGGAGTGCCGATCGCGTGACGCCAAACGGCGAGTGGGCGATGGTTTTCGTCGAGACGGACATAGAACACTACGCGGCTATCACTCGACCACACCATATCTCCGCGGGTGTTGGGAATGCTATCGGCCAGATCTTTGCCGGTCGCGATTTCGCGAACGCGGAGCGTGTAGAGTTCGGAGCCCTTTTCGTCGGTCGCGTAGGCAAACAACGAATGATCGGGGCTGTGTGACGAGCCGCCGAGGTCCCAAAACGGCTTGCCTTCGGCTTCGATATTGCCGTCGAGCAGCAGCGTTTCCGTGCCCGGTTCCGCACCCCGCGGGCGGCGTAACTGGCGCAGATACTGACCACCTTTCACAAACGCCGAATAGTATTCAAACGGACCGTCTGGCACCGGCACGGTGACGTCGTCCTGTTTGAGCCGCGCCTTCATCTCGGCGAACAGTTCAGCTTGCAGCGGCTCGGTATCGGCCAGCACAGCGGCGGTGTGGGCGTTTTCGGCCTCCAAATAGGCCCGGATCTCCGGCGTGAGCTTGGACGGGTCGCGCATCACGTCTTGCCAGTTATCATCGCGCAGCCAAGCGTAATTGTCGGTCAGGCGAATGCCATGATGCTCGACTGTTGCTGGCTTTTTGGAAGCAATGGGTGGGTTTGGCAGGCCGGGATTGGTCACGCGAGCAGCTCCAGGATGATGATCACCTCCCTGAGTGCCGGTTTTCATGCCGGGAAGTCAATCGCGCTTCAGAGGAAATATTTCCTAACACTATACTGATGAACAAGCGGCTTTTGCTCAGACATTTTGGGCTCCCACCCCTCAGTTGCAGAAAAACAACTGCGAGGAGCACTATTTCTTATGAAAATATCGAATAATTCCTGAAATATCAGAAGTAATAGGCAATATATCTGCTCCAATAGGGCGGTTTGCACGTATTACAGTCGCGTCCGCGAGAATGCCAACGGAGCCTGACCATGGAAGAAACAACTGAAAAATCCGACATGATGGCGCTGACCGCGAAGATCGTCGCAGCATTCGTCAGCAACAATACGATTTCGTCGGCCGACGTTCCGCAGTTGATCAACGAAACCTTCGCTGCCTTGAACCGCACCTCTGGCGATCCTACAGCCTTGCCGCCGCGCGAAGAGCTGAAACCGAAGGTTCCAGTAAAAAAGTCTGTGATGCCGGATTTCATCATATGCCTTGAAGACGGCAAAAAGTTCAAATCGCTGAAGCGCCACCTGCGCACGCATTACAACCTGTCGCCGGAAGATTATCGCGCCAAGTGGGATTTACCGCCTGACTATCCCATGGTGGCGCCGAACTATGCGCGCGCGCGCTCCGAGCTTGCCAAGAAGATGGGGCTTGGTACACGCCGCGAAGGTGAATAAGCGAACACCGCCGGCAACGAGCGTTCGCTACGCTCTCAGAAGCTCCTGCAGGATGCGGCACTCTTCACGATAAGCGGCCAGCAATTGCGCATGGCGCGCCAAATCATACGTCCAATGACCAGCAATCCCGCGGCCGCGTTCAGCGCGCAGCTGTGCCTCAAGTTTGCCGATCAGACGCTGGCGCGCGTCGCGGCTGGTATCGTTAAGGTCTTTCGGCCACAAGCCGATCAATCGCGGTAAATCCCTGTTGCGGCAGTAACGTTGTCTGGCCATCGGCGCCTCCAAAATGGGTGGAGCCGGAAGGGTGCGCGCGCCGTAAGCCGCGGGGATAAGTGCGCCGCGTGGTGATGCTGGAAAGGTTTATTTCAGAAGCCGGAATCGTTCTTGATGCGCCGGAACGGTTTATGCACGGCCGCTCAAAATGTGCCCACCAAAAACATTTTTGAAAAAAGTTATCCCCGCGGTCTGCCACGCACCTAGGTTTCAAAGGCCGGCAGCGAATGACGAAATTAACTTTGTTACGACCACTTGTGAGCTGCCGGAAAGCGTGACTTGAAATCCCAAAATGGGGGAAACATGGCCGTTCAACTCACAAGATCCGCAGAGCGAGCGCTTGCATCCGCACTCGCAGATACGTTCGTCGAGCCGAAATTCCGGCGCAAAATCCGCGGCTCAGTCGAAACCGCCGTCGCGCAAGTATTTGGCGTGGCGCAAAACGATATCTGCTTCCCGACACGCGGCCGCAAGCAAGCCGCCCAAGCGCGTCAAGTCGCGATGTACGTGACGCACATCTCGTGCGGCATCAACTTAACCGACGTCGGTTGCATCTTTGAGCGCGACCGCACCACGGTCGCTCACGCCTGCGCGCTGGTTGAAGACCGCCGCGATGATCCCGTCTACGACCGGGTCTTGGACCTGCTCGAATGGATCGTTCGTGAACTGGTCACGCGCACCGGCTTCATCCGCGCCTCAGCGAAGTAGGACTCGCCATGACATCGTCTGATTTGACCTCGTCTGGCGCGGCTGGACATGATGAACTCATTCACTTGCTGAGGCGCTTGGCGCGCAAAGATGCGGCGGGCGGGATGGCGGCAGTCAATACCGCGCCAGAAGCGGTATTACGCGAGGCCGTAGTCGCTGGGTGGATCATGGGTACCGGCACCGGCGCCAGCATCACCGCCAAGGGCCGCGCGCATTTGCGGCGTGTCTTGAGCCGTGCCGCACCGTACCTCGGTCCCGAAAAGCCGCGTACCGAGCGTACCGCTAAGCCGTCATTCAATCCGTGCGAGTGCCCGGTTGGATGGTTGGCGCGCCGGCGCGATAAAACCGGTCAGCCCTTGATCAGCGCAGCACAACTCGCCGCGGCGGAACGATTGCGGGCCGATTTCTGGTTTGCCGGCATGTCGCCGCGCGTGACGACCAATTGGTCGGAGCCTATGTCGGGCACTGCCGCTTATGCGACCCCAAGCGATGTTCGCGACAATGTCGCCGCCGCCGCTGAGCGTGTCAGACATGCGTTGGCCGATGCCGGCCCGGAACTATCCTCGCTGCTGATTGACGTCTGCTGTCATCTGAAAGGGCTCGAAAAAATCGAGCAGCATGCAGGTTGGCCGCAACGCAGCGCGCGGATTGTATTGGACATGGCGCTGACCCGCTTAGCGCGCCACTACGGATTGATCAGCAACGGCGCGTCATCAGTTGGGCCACGCAAACCCGCGCCGATCCAGCATTGGGGCGCACCCGGTTACCGCCCGGTGATCAATGGCGGCGATGGGTGATGGGGCGCGCGAGCGGCGCGGATTCCGTGAACCATTTCTGTAGGCCGGAGTGAGCCCCTTGGCGAAGTCCGGCATTGTGCATCACCAAGCGTTGCCGGACTTCGCGAAGACACTCACTCCGGCCTACACGCCAGCGGCGAGGAGGATGAAATTTTGAGCGCTGCGATCAGTTTCAGAGGCACAACAATAATTATGCTTCGATCTGCTTCACTGCAGCCTTGAGCCGCTTGATTCGTTCAGCCCCGCCGGTCACGCGCTCGCGATTGAGGGTGACAACATCTTCCGGCGATTTTGCAACGTTGGCTTCGTTCGACAACCACGCCTCAGCCTTGGCCTTGTCGCTCTCAGACTTGGCGATTTCTTTTTCGAGGCGTTTGCGTTCAGCATCCATATCGATGATGCCTTCAAGCGGCAGCGCAATCGTCGCCTCGCCGACCACCATCAACGCCGATTGCTTCGGTGGCGACTTTGCGATGGTGATGCTTTCGGCGCGCGCTAAGCGCTTCAGCGTATCTTCGTGATTGTTAAGCCAGGCGCGCGTGATGTCATTAGCGCCTGAGACGGCGAGCGGCACCTTTGCACCGGCAGGGACGTTCATTTCCTGACGGACCGAGCGAACTTCGGAGACGAGCCGGATCACCCAGGCGATTTCGGCATCGGCTTTGTCGTTCAAAAGACCGTCGAGGGTTGGCCATTCGGAGAGGCACAGCAGATTGCGGCGCGCTTCACCGTGTTCAACCATGTGGGCCCACAGCTCTTCGGTGATGAAAGGCATGAACGGGGGCAGCAGTTTCTGGATCTGATCGAGAACCCAAGCGACGGTGGCACGCGTCTCGGCTTTCGCCTCCTCGTCATCGCCAGCCAGGATCGGCTTGATGAGTTCGACGTACCAATCGCAGAATACGCCCCAGACGAATTCGTAAATGGCGCCCGACGCTTCGTTGAATTTATAGCCTTCAAGGCCGAGCGTGACGGCTTTGGCCGCGCGTTCGGTTTCGCCGGCAATCCAGCGGTTGACGGTGTGCTTGACTTTCTTCGGGTTAAAGTTGCGCTGGCGCACGCACTCGTTCATTTCGGCAAAGCGCGACGCATTCCATAGTTTGGTCGCGAAGTTGCGGTTGCCTTCAATGACCGGCATCGACAGTTTAATGTCGCGGCCTTGGGCGGCCATGCGAGCAAGTGTGAACCGCAAAGCATCGGTGCCGTAGCCATTAATGCCGTTCGGAAATTCGCGGCGCGTATCCTTGTCGATGCGCTTGGCGTCTTCCGGCTTCATAAGGCCGGTGGTGCGCTTAGCGACCAGCGTTTCAAGGTCGATGCCGTCAATGATATCGAGCGGGTCAAGCACGTTGCCCTTTGATTTCGACATCTTCTGGCCCTTGTCGTCGCGGACCAGGGCGTGGATGTAGATATCCTTGAACGGCACTTCCTTCATGAAATGCAGGCCCATCATCATCATGCGGGCGACCCAGAAGAAGATGATGTCAAAGCCGGTGACGAGCACGGACGTCGGATAGAAGCGCTTGAGTTCGGGCGTTTTGTCGGGCCAGCCGAGCGTCGAGAATGCCCACAAGGCCGACGAGAACCAGGTGTCGAGCACGTCTTCGTCGCGGGTGAGCTCACTCAAATCAAGATTTGCGTAGCTTTCGCCTTTTGCCCGATCAGCGCTGCCTTTCGGCGCGTTCTTCGATAGGTTCGAGTAGTGTTCACGAGCGATTTGCAACGCTTCACTCAGTTCAGATGCAACAAAGTGCTGTCCATCGGGACCATACCACGCCGGAATCTGATGGCCCCACCACAGCTGGCGCGAGATGCACCACGGCTGGATGTTGTTCATCCACTCGAAGTAGGTTTTTTCCCAATTCTTCGGCACAAATTGCGTCGAGCCATCTTCGATGGCTTTGATGGCCGGCTTCGCCATGACTTCGGCGTTGACGTACCACTGATCGGTCAGCCATGGCTCGATCGGCACGCCTGAGCGGTCGCCATGCGGCACCATTTGCGTCGTTGGCTCGATTTTTTCGAGGAGGTTTAATGCCGCCAACTTCGAAACAACCAGTTTACGAGCTTCAAACCTATCCACTCCCTGAAGATCTTCCGGGACCTCGTCGTATGGACCCGTCCAAGGAGCAAGCGTTCCCTGGACGGAATAGCTCGAGTCTATGAAGCCACCGGTTAGCGTCCGACCAAACGCATCAAAAATATTTATGAAGCGCAAACTGCAGCGCTTGCCGACCTCGAAGTCGTTGAAGTCATGGGCGGGCGTGATCTTGACAGCACCCGTGCCCTTTTCAGGATCGGAATAGTCATCGGCGACAATCGGAATCTCGCGGCCAACGAGCGGCAGTTTGACTTTCGCGCCAGTCGCAACCAGCGCCGCATAGCGAGCGTCTTTGGGGTTCACGGCAACGCCGCTGTCACCGAGCATCGTCTCCGGCCGCGTGGTGGCGACGACGATGTGATCCTTGTCGTATCCCGCAACTTTTTGCGCCAACGGATAGCGAAAATAATAAAGATGCCCGTTCGGGTCTTTATCTAAGACCTTAGCCAGAGCTGCCGCATCGAACGGCTTTTCAGCATCACCGCAGGCCCATGCAAACGACCCGCGCTTTTCCGTCAGCACGACTTCAAGATCAGAAATCGCGGTTTGGACTTTCGGGTCCCAATTGACG
>JANNFX010000228.1:0-16481 GCA_031380225.1 Hyphomicrobium sp. | reverse complement strand
CAAGGACAAGGACGGCAAGCCGGTGGCGCCGGAAACGCAGGACCAATACACCCGCGACGTGGCCGCATTCCTGGCTTGGGCCGCTGATCCAACACTCAATCAGCGCAAGGCGCTAGGTTGGAACGTGATCTGGTATCTGCTGTTCACGACCGGGCTTTTATACTTCGCCAAGAAGCGTGTTTGGTCGACGGTCCCGCACTGATATTCCAGTTTCTCGGAATGCGAAACGGCAGGATGGCTTCAGCCCGTCCTGCCGTTTCGCTTTATATATGCAGTGTGGAGCGCAATGGCCGCCGCATTTGAGACGTTCAAGCTGGCAAGCGAATCGGCAGTCGACACCTTGACCAAGCGCGAGCATGTCTCGGCAGTGAGTTGCCGCAGCCCTTTGCCTTCGGCACCCATGACCAACGCGACCGGTCCTTTGAACAGTTCGGCCTCAAGCGCCATATGCGCGGTGCCATCGAGACCGATCAACGTCACGCCCGACGCTTTCAAATCCTCCATGGCTTTCGCCAGATTTTGCACCAGCGCCACTGGGATGACTTCCAAAGCACCCGACGCGGACTTTGCCAGCGTGCCATTGAGCGGCGGGCTATGGCGGCGGGTCATCACCATGCCCGAAGCGCCGAAAGCGGCTGCGGATCGCATTATTGCGCCAGCGTTGTGAGGATCGGTCACATGGTCGAGGATGACCAACGGGCCGCCATCTGCTGCCAATTCAGCCAACGTGGCCAAGTCGGGTTCATCGAGTGGCTCGCACTCGAGCAAAACACCCTGATGAACCGAATCACTTCCTAGAATGTTATCGAGATCGCGTGGCGTCGCTGGATCGACCGGCACTTGTCGGCGTGCAATCAAATCTTCGAGGCGGCGAGCGGCATTTTCGGTTGCCAGCAGCCGCACCAATGTCCGGCCCGGATTGGCGAGCGCCGCTTCAACCGGATGCGCGCCGTAGATGCGGATCAGGCCGTCTTCCTCGCGCGCCAAAGGGCCACGCTCGGGCCGTTTGGCTGGCGGTCCTGATTTATGGGCAGCCTTGAAATAGGGGCGTTTACCGGCAGGTCGCGTTTTTTGCATTGGATCCAGGACTTATCGAGACTTGAGATTATTAGCGAAGCCCGGCTTCTAGGCCTTTTCGGACGCTTTTCCAATTGACATCCGGCAGGCGCCTCACGATAACGCTGCATCCCGGCAGCGCTGGTTTGACGGAGGGTGGTTTCCGCCCCCTGTTCATGTTGCGGTCCTGGAACGGAGAGGTGCCCGAGTGGCTAAAGGGGGCAGACTGTAAATCTGCTGGCTTCGGCCTACGCTGGTTCGAAACCAGCCCTCTCCACCAGACGCCCATAACCAATTCAATGCAATACCAGCGAAACGGCTTAGTCGGCACCAACAGCTTGCAGGCGTTCCTTGGCGACGTTCTGCATCCACTTTTCCTGTTCAGTGATGGCCGGAAGCGCGATGATTGCTTTGAAGTCAGCGACGGCACCAACTGGATCACCGGTCCCATTGCGGATGACGGCCCGGCCTATCAGAGCGACCATCTGTTTTGAGTCAATTTTTATGGCTTGCTCGAAATCGGCCAAGGAAGCCTTCACGTTTTCAAGCGCTAGATATGTGTCGCCGCGCTGAGCAAATGCGGCTGCGTTATTGGGATCAAGTTCAATAGCTTTGCTGAAATCGGCGATCGCTTTGCCGGCGGCGCTGGGTGCTTTTTCGGCCGGTGCAGTCGCCGGTGTACCCAAGGAGCGCTGGAAGTCAGCCATCGATTCATCACCTTTGCCGGCGGCGCTAAGTATCTTTGACCGGTAGAAAAAAGCCGATTCGCGCAGATGGGTATCGACTGCCGGATTGTCGATCACCCGGTTGCACGCCGCCAAACTCGCCTCCTCAGCGTTATGGATACAGTTGCGGGCATCCTCTTCGACAGCCTGTTTGTCGGCATAAAACTGGGCGACATAGGCTCTGCCGCGGTCGAAATACGCCGGTCCAGCCTCTGCGCCGCCAGCTTCGATAAGGGCAGTGCAGGCCGGTATGGCTACGGCCAAGTTTTCCGATTTGCAGCCAGTTCCGGTTTCAGCGGCGCCGGCGCGGGCAAAGCCAGGCACTGCGATCAGGAGAGCACACGCTAACAGTCTTTTGACGAACATCTTAACAACCCTCTGATACCGCTAGATCAAGACTAGCCATTGTAGATTACAGTGATAGTCCCGGACCCTTAGCGGAGCAATATGTGCAAAAGCCGTCCGCCTATCTGATCCTAACTGCTGGCCTGATTGCGATGGCGACGTTGTTGCGCGCGGCTGATCTCGGCCCCATTGCGCGCATGCGTATGGCGGTTTTTGATACCTACCAACGACTTGCCCCGCGCGCGTCGGACGAAAAAAAACCGGTGATGGTCGTCGACATTGATGATGCTTCGCTCAAGGAACTCGGCCAATGGCCATGGCCGCGAACGCGGCTGGCGAGCATTATCGACCGGCTTGGCGAAGCTGGCGCGGCGTCAATCGCACTCGATATTGTATTGGCAGAGCCGGACCGGTTTTCGCCGCGTGAATTGGCTCGTCAACTCGGGACAACCGGCACACTTGCGGCCCTCATCGAGCAGGCTGGCAAACTCCCTGACAATGATGCCACTCTCGCCGCCGCTGTCAGCCGCGCGCCGGTTGTGCTTGGCGTTTCAGGTGAACCGAATGTGACTGGCCGCAAAATGCCGGTTCCGAAGGCCGCGTTCGCAACCTCGGGCGACGATCCGAAGGAATTCGTGCCAGGTTATCCTGGTGGCGCACCGAGTTTGGCAGAACTGACCGACAAGTCGCAAGGTCTTGGGGCTGTAAACTGGTTGCCATCACGTGATCAGATCGTGCGTCGTGTTCCCCTGCTGGTCACTATTGACGGCACACTGTTTCCATCTTTATCGCTCGAACAACTTCGTATTGCCGAGCAAACGTCGACGGTTTTTGTGCGATCGTCCGGTGGCAGTGGCATCGCCGCGTTTGGCAAGAAGACTGGTATTGATAGCTTGCGCGCCGGCAGCAAGACGTTTGACATCGATCCAGATGGTCAAATGTGGATTCACTTCCGTCATTTCGATCGGGCGACATACATTTCCGCAGCATCAGTTTTGAACGGCAGCATCCCAAATGACAAACTCACTGGCCGCCATTTCCTGCTCGGTTCAAGTGCGACCGGGCTGTTGGACCTCAGAGCTACGCCTCTTGATGCGGCAGTGCCGGGCGTTGAAATTCATGCCCAAGCCTTAGAGCAAATGTTGGCCGGCGGCGGGCTGACACGACCCGCATGGGCGACGGGCTTAGAACTATTCTTTCTGGTAATAGGCGGCGCGCTAATGGCGTGGCTCATTCAACGCGCTGGGCCGGTGACGGCGGCCGCCACGGGACTGGCAGGCATGGCAACAGTGTTCGCCGGATCATGGCTCGCGTTCAAAGGATCGGGTCTGTTATTGGATCCGGTGTTTCCAACTTTGGCAATTGTCTCACTCTATCTCACCGGCTCGCTATACACATACATTAAAACTGAAGCTGAACGTCAGCGCGTGCGCTCGGCCTTCGGGTTCTACGTGTCGTCGCAAGTTGTCGATGAATTGGCCGGCGATCCCTCGAAGCTGAAACTTGGCGGCGAGACGCGCGATATCACCGTGTTGATGGCCGACGTGCGCGGCTTCTCATCTTTGTCTGAAGGTATGGCGGCCAGCGAGGTCATCGCATTCGTCAACAAGGTGTTCTCGCCGTTGTCGGACATCATCTTGGAAGAGCGTGGCACAATCGATAAATATATGGGCGACGCCGTAATGGCATATTGGAACGCGCCGGTGTTCGATCCTAAGCACGCCGAAAACGCGACGCGCGCGGCGTATCGCATGATCACGAAACTGGACGAGTTGAACCGCGAATGGGCAGCTGAAGCACAAGCGGCGGGACGCACGCATAAAACTGTGCGTATGGGCATCGGCATCAACACCGGACCATGCGCGGTTGGCAACATCGGTTCGACGCAGCGATTCGACTATTCCATCCTGGGCGATCCGGTCAACGCAGCTGCCCGGCTTGAAGAGCTGACCAAGACCTATGGCGTTCCTATAATCGCTGGGCCGGAAACGGCAGCCGGGGCGAAATCATGGGCGTTGCTGCCGCTGGGGTCAGCGATGCTCCGCGGCAAAGATAATCGCATCAATGCGTTTGCGGTGTTGGGCGATGAAGCTGCGGCTAAATCTATAAAATTCACCGAACTTCAATTGCACCACGCAGCGCTCCTTGCGGCGATCGGCAACAAAGACCTCAAAGCGGCGTCAACTGCGCTAGAAAAAAGCCGGGCCATTAACTGGCCCGGCTTCGAAAAGTTGCTTGATCGGTACCGGGATGAGATTGCGGCTTTCTAGTGTTATGGCACTGACGCTTGATATCCGGATCAGTTCTCCCCGCTCCGTCATCCCCGCGTCATGGCGAAGCCATGCGAAGCATGGGTGGCGGGGACCCGCGCAAGCCCGAAATTTAAGTTCATATTTAAGCTTGCGCGGATCCCGCCCTCCGGCGGGATGACGATCCTTGGGGGTATCGAATGTCTGTGACAGAACACTAGCGTGCCCTTAAGCCCCAGAGCTCGACCAATCCCTCGCCTTGGAAGTTGAGTTTGGTCCGGTAGCGAACATCGACACGCTTGATGTAGCGATCTCGGATCCGTAGCGGGATGTCCTGTGTCGACTGGCCGTCAGTCAATTCCTTGAAGACGGGGACCTCCTCGACCTGTCCGTTGCCGTAGGTGATGCGCAGACCAGTGACGCGAACCGAATGGCGGCGGGCTGTCAAGCGAATCGACTGAAAGCGTCCGAACTGTTCACCGGCTTCGAAAGCGTCAGTGTCGGTAGCGAACATCAGGGCACGCTGGGCTCCAATCATCAACCAGCCGCGGTTGAAGTTCTGATATCCGTCGCCACCTTCCGCCAGCCATTTGCGATCATATTCGCCGAATACTTCGACGATAGCCCGGCCACTGCGCAAATCTGGCCGCGATTGGTAGACCATCTCGATCTGACGGATAAAGCGATCGCCCGGGATGTCGATTGCACGTGTCCGGCTATTGGCCGGGATAGCCGTATTGATCTGGCGCGTATCACGTTGGCCATTTGCATAGACCAAGGTGATTTCTCGCAAGAATACGTCATTGTCGCGGATCGCCAAGGCGATACGCGAGAAGCGGCCGACGTCGGCACCAACTTCGATCACGTCGCGCTCAACACTAAAACCAACCGTCTTAGCTCCGAAAAGCACCCAGCCTGGAGGTGCGCGTCCAGGTTCAGCACCATGCGATGGCGCCTGGCGCTCGCCTTCGAGGCCGAGTAGCTCCATGCGCGACTGCCCAGTTCGCCAGCTCGGGCGTTTGGATACGATGACCTCGGCGAGTACTGAGTGGCGAATATAGCGCCGGTCATCACTGTTGCTGGCTCTGATGTCGATGGGTTGGCTTGCTTCGCCGGGCAACAAACGATCGTAAACCGGAATATTGCGAACCTCACCGTCGCTGAAGCGCAATGCAATGTTTTCAATAGCGGCATAGTCATCCGACCGCAGCTTGATTTGCTTGAAGTCCGGACCGCGTGGGTCGACGCGGAAACTGATGCGGTCCGCGCGCCGGTCAAAGGTCTGACTGTCGATGCGAATGAATTCGCCTGGCCTTACAGGCTCGGGACCAGCCGAAGGACCGCCACCATATTCGTCGTTGCCAATCATTTCGACACGGCCGTTGCCACCTCGCCAACTCGGCCGCTTGATCAGCGTAACGCCGGAAATGCTGGCACGGCTAGCGGCGCTCAATGTTACTGCTTTGCTTTCCTCGCCCGGTTCGAGCCGGTCATAGATGTTGAAAGTTTCTGATCGGCCGTTGTTGTAGCGCACTTCAATGCTTTCGAGCGACAACGGCTCATCGAGCGCCTTGATGCGCAGCTCTGAACTTCGCGCTCCGCCATACGGCATTTTGAATTCAATGCGATCTGAACGCCGCTCGTATGTTTCCGTCGCGATCGTCACGAATTTTGAAGGGGCGCCACGGGCTTCGCCTTCGAATGACTTCTCGCCGTAGAGTGCAATCACAGACTTGGCGCGGATGCCGGGGCGCGCCTTATACAGCAGCGTAACCTTTTTAATCCCGCGCCGGCCGCCTGTGAGATCCAGCGATCCAGATCGTTCGCCGGCCCGGATAAGGTCGTTGACCCGTACTGGCTGCTCTTCACCGTTTCCGAATACAACGTTGATTGAAAACAGATAGATGTCGTTGTTTCGGGCTTCGATACGAAGCTTCGTGTAAGTGCCGTCGCCGGCCCCAACGGTGATGGTATCTCGCTCGGCCGTTAGATCGACGGTCTGCTCGCCAAGCAACCGCCAGTCGTCCTTGGAAGGGCGCTGATCCGGTGCGCGTTCCCAGCCTCTGTCGCTGTCCTGGGTGCGCTCCCGGTCCCGGTCATCGCGGGCTAGGGCTGACTGGAACGGAGAGAATGAGAGGGTGGCGAGGGCGATCACGAGAAGTCGACGCAGCACGAGTAGGTTCCTTTATGACAGGCCCCAGTCAATCTTGGGCCGGACCGTAGTTTGATCAGTATTCAGAGACCAAGCCAAAAAAAAGACGGGGCCGCGCAAAACGGCCCCGTCTAGATTTTTTCAATGTCAGCCCGCCTGGCGAGCCGAGTGAATCAACTCAGTGCTGGCCCCAGATTTCGACAACTGCCGGCTTGAAGTCGGTCAAGCCTTTACCGGACTTCAGACGGTTGATCAGGTCGACGCGCGAGCGGTACTGCGCCCGGATTTCCTTGATCGCAGCCTTGCCGCCCGTGAACTCGATCGGACCGTAGGGCTTGTCAACTTCAACGCGTTCGCGGTTGAAATTGAAGCTTTCATCCGGGCCGGTGTAGTGGACGACCGTCATACGCGTGAGCGTGATCGGGTTTTCCTTCACCACCAAACGCAGGCGGGCAAAGCCGCCTGAGTTCTTACCAACCGTGATGCTGTCCGTATCATAGCCGGCGTAATCGGCGGTCTGTGCGCCGAGGAGCACCCAGCCGTCGTTATATTTACGGCCTTCGCCATTCGAGCCTAACCAATCGCCAGCAAACGAGCCCGACACTTCGACACGCGCCTGACCCTTGAAATTGGCTTTTGAGCGATAGTTCAACTGGATTTCTTTGATGAACTTGTCTTCGCCCTTGATCTCAACCCACTTCGTCCGGGTGTTGGCTTTGACGTTGGTATCAATGGCAATGTCTTCAGTTGAACCATCGAGGTAGGCGATCTTAGCGGAGTTGATATGCACGTCATTCTTCAAGACGCGGAAGCGCAAGCCGTCGAACTTGCCAACGCTGCCACCAACTTTTATGACGTCGCGATCAACTAAGAAGCCGACGTCCTGATAACCGAACATCACTTCTTCGCCGTTGTTAAACGTCTTGCCGGCGGGTGTGTTGTTCGGAACCGCAGGCGTTGCCGTCGCTGGGATGTCCTTGCTGACGACCGCAGGTTTATCGCGCTGTTTTTTGGCGCCGTCTTTGGTCTGGATGCCGAGTACTTCAACAACCGCCGAGCCCTTGCCGGCTTGGTTCGACAAGTTGATGGTGTTGATGAACCGGTCACTGCTGCGCAAGTCGATGGCGCGGCTGCGCTCGCCCTGCTTCATGTCGATCTGGCGGTCTTCGTTGTGGATCGACCCGTCATCATAAACGACTTGCACGCGAGATAGGTCGATGAAGTTCTTTTTGGCGCGGACGCGAATGCCGCGATAGGCACCCTTTGCTTTGCTGACGTCGATGGCGACCCCAGTTTTGCCGAGGTCGACGGTTTCGGTTGCGATAACAACCAGGTTCTCTGTGTCTTTAGCGACTGACGCGGTGCCAGCAACCAACACGGCGAGACCCGCGATGACGAGCCTGCGAAACATGAAGCACTCCCCTAATTTTTTGCCTGAAGCCCCCGGCTTCCGCCTTAAGACTTGATCGGAACGTAATGCGAAAAGGTGGTTCGAGGAACCCCTCCCGAATCGAGTAGTGGCCGATAGTGGTGCTTTTGGGCCACAATTTCGGTGCTTTTGCAGACGTAGTCGAAGTTGCCCCGAGAAAAGTCTTTTTTTATTTAGCATCGCGGGGCCGATGCAGATTGATTCGGAGATTGTGCATTGCAGCGAAGTTCCACTCAACCGGCTGCCAATCGGTACTCCGAGGCCAAGGCAGAGATCCTGACCCGCTTTCCCGATCAGGTTTCTGATGTCCCTGTAACGTTAGGTCAGCACGCCAATACATTGTCATTGGTCGTCTCGGAGCCACCATCTGTCGTCGTCTGGGCGCAAACTGTTCAGGATGTTCAAGCTGTCGTTGAGATTGCAACTCGACATCGAATTCCTGTGATCGCCTTCGGTGCCGGGACTTCGCTCGAGGGTCACGTCAACGCGCCAGCCGGCGGCATCTGCCTCGACATGAGCCGCATGAACACCATCTTGCGCGTCAATGTAGACGACATGGATTGTGAGGTTGAGGCCGGGGTGACGCGGCGGCAGCTCGCGGCGCATTTGCGCGATACCGGGTTATTTTTCCCAGTTGATCCCGGAGCTGAGGACGCAACTTTGGGCGGTATGGCTGCAACGCGCGCGTCCGGCACTACGACGGTCCGGTACGGATCGATGCGCGATAACGTTTTGGGGTTGTCCGCCGTGATGGCGGATGGATCGGCCATTACAACGGGATCAAGGGCCAGGAAATCCGCGGCTGGCTATGACTTAACGCGGCTTCTCGTTGGATCGGAAGGTACGCTCGGTATCATCACATCTTTGACATTGCGGTTGCATCCGGTGCCGGAGGCGACGGTTGCGGCGATTGCCAGTTTTTCAAGCCTGAAAGAAGCTTGCGACGCTTCAATCGCTGCACTGACACTTGGGCCAGCACTGGCGCGCGTCGAACTTTTAGATGGCAAAGCAATCGAGGCTGTAAATACAGGCTCAAAGCTATCGTTGACCGCACTGCCAACGCTGTTTTTTGAATTGCATGGTACGGCCGTTGCGACGGCCGAGTGCGCATCACAGCTCGGAGATTTGGTCCGGGAATACGCCGCGCTCAATTTTGAATGGGCCGCTGATGACGAAGTCAGACGCAGACTTTGGATAGCGCGTCACGACGCCTTCTGGTCGATCCGCGAAGCTTGGCCTGGCCGAACTGCAGTTGTTACCGATGTCTGTGTTCCTGTTTCAAAATTGGCCGAATGCGTTGCGGCGGCCAATGCAGACAGCACTGTGAACAATCTCATTGCGCCGATTGTTGGCCACGCGGGTGACGGAAATTTCCACGCAATCGTTATGGTCGATCCAAACGATGCCGGGGAGATGGATCGGCTCGCTGGGTTCTTGGATCGATTGATCGGCAATGCGCTTGCAGTTGGTGGCACGTGCACAGGCGAGCATGGGATCGGTCAGGGTAAAATAGCGGCCCTCGAGCGTGAAGCCGGCGCAAGTCTCGCAGTCATGCGCCAGATCAAGAACGCCCTCGATCCTCTCTCTATACTGAACCCTGGCAAAGTGTTCCGGCCGTTCTGAAACTGGAAATGTTAAAATAGTGCTAACGACACCACGTTGAGTAATGCCTTTGCCTAACGGTTGATTGACCGCAGCTGTCGTCGTGAACAGCCTCTTAACCCCCTTCATGTCAAAACTATCTGTGCAACGGAGGTTCGCCCCTGGGGCGGCACCGGTGTATGCGTTTGAAAGTTCTACGAGTGTAATGGCGGTCAGAGTAAAAAGAGAACGGCCTGACCAACGGCGGCACCATCGTGTCACCGCGCCTATTTTCGTGGATTACGCCGGCCAACATATGCGGGCCGCCGACTGGTCGCTTGGCGGCCTCAAGATCGAGAAATTTGAGGGCACACTTCCAGAGATCGGGACCGAGATCGAACTCGGTTTAATGCTGCCGTTCCAAGGTTTCGACGTTTCATTCACGGCCAAAGCTGAAGTTATGCGCCGCGATCTCGCGACGTCGATGTTCGGAGTTCGCTTTACTGAAATCGGCGAGCGCGAACGCGAACTGATGCAGCACTTCATCGAAGAGCTCGTTCGTGGCTCGATGGTGGATGTGGAAGACACCATTCAGCGCATCGATGTGCCGGTCACCCCCGCGTCGCTGGAGCCAGACGGGCCGAAGCTGGTCAAGGGAACGCCGGTCAAACGCTTCCCGGTCAAAACGCTGGTGATGACTGGCGTATATATTTTGCTTGGCGTCGTCGTATTTGGTTACGCTGGCATGCTGGCGTACTCCAATTTCTATCGCATGGAAGTGCAAACCGCAGTGATCACGGCTCCGGTGGAAACTGTGATTGCCAAGGCGGATGGAAGGGTGTCGCTGAGTGACGTCAAGCCAGGCCAGCAGGTCAAGGCTGGCGACATTGTCATCAAGATGATCGACAGCGTTCTCGAACGCGAGATCGAACTGGCTGACATCGAAGTGCAAGAGCGCAAGGCCAAGCTTGGCTTTGTCAAAAAGAAACAAATCGAGGAACTCGACCGGTTGCGCAGCTATGCCACGGTTGAAATGAAGAACCTTGAACAGACGCGAATCACAGTCGAATCGCTGTCGCATCAATACCGGTCAGCCGAACAGAACTACCAACGCCTCAAAGAACTGATGACCAAGGGCTTCTCGACTGCGACCAAAGTAGAGGAAGCGGAGCGCACCAGCATATCCCTGAAACGCGATCTTGACGTTCGCCGCGTTGAACTGAGCTCACGCATTGAGCTCGCGACACAGTCGGCCGGTAAGCGCATGTTCTCTGGCAATGAAACCATTGGCAGCGCGGACATCGTTGGCAATCAGGCTCAAGTTGAAGCCGAGGTGCGCCTGGTCGAGCATGAGATCCAACTTGCACAACAGCGCTACATCGCCCAGCTCAATCAGCGCGAAAGCGATGCTGTGCGAGCGCCATTTGACGGGACGGTCCTCGAGTTGCCGCGATATGACAATGCCTTTGTCAAAAAAGGCGATGTCATCGCGATCATCGAACAGCGCAAAGACCGGCACATTAATGCCTGGCTCAATCAGGACGAAATTTTGAAAGTCGGAATTGGCGACGAGGCAATTGTCTACGTTCCAGCGTTGAACGAATCGGTTCGTGGCACGGTTACTGAAATCGACCGGACGTCAGGCTTTGTCCAAGAGCAGCAGCAGCGTCAGAATCCCGGATATAGCTGGCGCGGTGCGACGGACCGGTCCGCCAAGGTCAAGATCACGTTCTCCGATCCCAAGAAGGTTGAAGATGCCGAACGCTACCGCTCCGGCCTGCCGGTTGTGGTTGTCTTTGAGCAGCGTTCGACCAATTCACTTTTGTCTTCGATCAAGAAAAAAATCGGCACGTTCCTTTAACGCGATGCGCCTGCGGGCGGTTTAGGCACTCGGATGGCGCTGGCCTGGACAAAACAGAATAGAGAGATCCACCTCGAAGATCCGTCTGTTCCACTTCCGCCGGGCGAGAAGTGGACGCATGCCGTCATGTTCAAGATGGCCCTCTATGTGGCTGCCTGCTTCATTACGCTGTCGCTGGTGCCGAACCAGATCTGGAGCGAAGACAACAAGGAAATCGTCTACGTCATAGGGATCCTCGGTATCTGGCGATACCTATGGTGGTTCAACCATTGGATGCGGGCGCTAGTTTTTGCCAACATTGCTTATCCTCGCATGCGCGATCGCGCAGCCGCAGTATGGCGATCAGGCTGGCGTCCGCGCCATATTCATATCCAGATGACGACATTTCGTGAGCACCGCGAAATTTCGGAAGCTGTGATCCGGTCGCTGGCAATTGAAATCCGTGAAGCGGGTGTGCCAGCCACTCTGTGGCTGGGCTCAAGCGAACTTGCCGACGAGCAAAAAATAGCACGGCATTTGAAGCTGGTGGCTTCCGATCTCGACATCACGCTTCGAATTATCCGCCAGAACCAGCCCGGAAAGCGCGTCGCGATCGCACTGATCCTACGCGCCATGTCTCGTGAAGGGCTCGGCAAGGATGACATCGTCATCTTTATGGATGGCGACTTTGTGCTGCACCCCGGTGCGGTTCGCAAATGTTTTCCTCTTTTTGCCCTCGATCCCGAGCTGCATGCTTTAACGACCGATGAGCACGTGCTTGTGCGCGGTCCCAAATGGATGCAGAGCTGGCTTAACATGCGCTTCTCGCAGCGCCGCATGGCCATGCAGAGCCACGCCTTGTCGAACCGCGTGCTAACACTGACCGGCCGCTTTTCGGTGTTTCGCGCCACCCACATCGTCAGCCATGACTTTATCCGGTTGCAGGAAGCCGATTTTCTCCGCCACTGGCTTTGGGGCTCGTTCCGGTTCTTGTCCGGTGACGATAAAAGTACCTGGTACACACTCCTGAAATACGGGGTGAAGATGACCTATGTGCCCGATGCATCGGGCACAACAATCGAAGTTGTCGAAGGCTCCGGCCGCACGCGTATGGTCGAAAACTTGCGGCGATGGTCGGGTAACATGCTCCGCAACGGGCAGCGTGCCATCATGCTCGGGCCGCGTCGCATGCCGTTCTTCATTTGGTGGTGTTGCGTCGACCAGCGTATCGCCATCTGGACCATGCTGTTCAGCCCCGTCCTTGCGATTGCTGGAACGCTCAAGACTGGCTTTGCGTTTTTGGCGTCCTATCTCGCGTACATCGCGGTCACACGCTTCACGCTGTCGTTGGTTCTGTTCACCTATGCGCGCCGTGTCGACTTCAACTTCATCTGGACACTCTATGCCAACCAGCTTTTGAATGCGGTTGTTAAAGTCTACATGATGTGGCGTTTGGCCAAACAGAAGTGGACCAACCGCGGCAACCAGAAGCAAGGCTTTACAGGCGATAAATGGCTGACAATATTTCGTGAGGGCATGGCCGCCTATCTAACCGCGCTCTCATTTTCTGCAATTTTTATCATCGTTATGATTTACACAAAGCTACTCAATGTCCCAAGTCTGCGCATGATATTTTCGATCTTCGAAATGTGAAATTCGATAAAATTGTAATTCGTGAATTTATTCTAAAAATACGCAACCCTGGCAGATTGGCAAAGTGCAAAGACGGTTTCTTGCTGTTTACCTAAAACAGCAGGACGATCTGAATGGGGTGCTTTGGGGCGCCACTAGGCCATTCGTTTCGCTCACCGCAGCACGTGTCAACGATTGAGGCACACGGGGCCTCATGTGGGAGCGTTAAAAGATGCAAATGATTTCGCCGCAGTCGAACACTGCCGCCGCGACTGAACCGTCGCTGATCCCGGTTGCTGCCGGACAAGAAAAACCAGCGATCAGCGTCGTCGGGCTCGGCTATGTCGGTGCCGTTTCGATGGCGTGCCTGTCGCATCTTGGTTTCCGCATGGTTGGTGTCGATGTTTCGCTGGAAAAAGTGCGTTCGATTAAAGAAGGCCAGTCGCCGATCGTCGAAGAGCGTCTCGGCGAATTGCTTGATGCAGGCGTTCGCGCCGGCCGTATCGATGCAACACAAAATCTCATTGCTGCTGTGCTTGATACCGATGTGACTTTTCTCTCGGTCGGTACGCCGACTTCGAAGGATGGCGGTTGCGACTTTACGTACGTTCGCCAGGCGAGCCGCGCCATTGGCCAGGCTCTGGCTATGAAGTCGGGCTATCACGTCGTCGTGCTGCGTTGCTCGGTTCCGCCGGGCACGACACTTGATGTCGTCGTTCCAGAAATCGAAGCTGCTTCGGGTAAGAAGCTCGGCCAGGCCTTCGGTGTCTGCTTCAATCCAGAATTCCTGCGCGAAGGCGTGGCAGTCGCTGACTTCTTTGCGCCGCCGAAAACTGTCGTCGGCGCTTCTGACCTCCGCGCCCAGAACGTGGTGACCGCAATTTATGGAACGATTGATGAGAAGGTGATCTTCACTTCAATCGAAGCCGCTGAAATGGTCAAGTATGCCGACAACGTCTGGCATGCCGCCAAGGTGGCGTTCGGCAACGAAATAGGCCGCTTGTGCAAAGCCCTCGATATCGACAGCCACGATGTCATGAACATCTTCGTTCAAGACTTAAAGCTCAACCTGTCGCCTTACTATCTGAAGCCAGGATTTGCATTCGGTGGCTCGTGCTTGCCGAAGGAAGTTCGCGCCGTCAGCCATATCGCTGCTGGACTCGGCGTCGCTACGCCTTTGGTCGATGCTCTCACTGTTTCCAACAACGCCCACGTGGTTGGCGCCGCCGAACTGCTTAAGGCTTTCACCGGCAAACGCATTGGCTTCCTTGGCGTGACTTTCAAGGCCGATA
This sequence comes from Hyphomicrobium sp., assembly GCA_031380225.1. GTDB lineage: Bacteria > Pseudomonadota > Alphaproteobacteria > Rhizobiales > Hyphomicrobiaceae > JANNFX01. Next base: position 2,180 of record JANNFX010000228.1, on the reverse strand, counting down.
CTGACGACCTGCGCGAAAGCCCAACGCTTGACCTGATGGCCATGCTGTTGGCGCGCGGTGAGACGCTGCAGGCCTACGACACCAACCTGCACTTTGGCCCGCACTTGCGCAGTCAGATCGACTACGTGCGTCACGCTGTTCCAGCGCAGGCCGCATTGATGGATCGTCTTCAGGAGTTGACAGTTAAGGATGCGGATACCCTGATTGCAAATTCTGATGTTGTGGTGGTCAGCCACGCCACCGATGAATTCCGCAAAGCTGTCTCTGAACGTAATCCGAATGTGCACGTTCTTGATCTTGTGCGGTTGTGGAAGAAGCGTCCCACTGAGAATACGTATCAAGGGATCGCTTGGTGAGCACTATAATATCGAATTGAATTGGAAAAGGCCGGATCATCTCCGGCCTTTTTCATTTTGCGGCGAGCTGTACTAAACAGACAAAAAATAAAATCGATAAAATTTGATACGAAATGCAAAGCGCTGCTGCACGGTTGTTTTGAACTTTATCTGTATACCTGACAACATGGCGAAACAGGATTGGCGCGAGCTGGTCAGTTTCAGCCCTGTGTGTGACTGCGTTTCGGGAGAAAAAGCAGTCAGCATGGCCGGGGCTTAACGGATCGGTTTGCCATTAAGGCAGGGAGTAGAGTGGACATGAGTAAGTCAGAGAACAATAATTCAGACAGCGACAAGCACGACGGCCGTGGACACGGTGATGGCGACCACAACGATGATGGCCGCACGGACAATGGCCGTGATCACGACCGTGATTTTAAGGCTGAGTCTGATCGCGCTGATAAGGAAGCCGGTGAGAGCAGGGATCGGCATGAGATAGCCAAGTCTGAAGAGGCTGGCGCAAAAGATCGTCACGACAAAGATCTGAAAGATGCGAAGGATTGCCAGGATCGCGCTGATAAGGCCGTAAAGGCAGCCAGCGACGCTAAGTCCAAGGCTGAAAAGGCCGGCAAGGGTTCGAAAGAACAGGCCAAGAAAGACTATGAAAAATCTAAGTCAGAAGCTGACAAGGCCGACAAAGAAGCACGCGATTCAAAAGATCGTTGCGACAAGTCTGAGAAAGATCTGAAGGACAGCAAGGAGAAATCTGAAAAGTGCGGCAAGGAATCTAAGGAAGCTAAAGAAGCCGCTGAAAAGGCCGCTGCTGAAAAGGCTGCCGCTGAGAAAGCCGCTGCTGACAAGGCTGCTGCCGAGAAGGTAGCCGCTGAAAAGGCTGCTGCCGACAAAGCTGCTGCCGAGAAGTTAGCTGCTGACAAGGCCGCTGCCGAGAAGGTAGCTGCTGAAAAGGCTGCTGCCGAGAAAGCCGCTGCTGACAAGGCCGCCGCTGATAAGGCTGCGGCCGAGAAGGAAGCAGCTGAAAAAGCAATCCACCTCACACTCGACTCCGATGACGTTGGCAATGTTATCACTGGCACTGTAATCGTCGGCGGCAAGCACGGCGACGGTTTGACCGGTGGTGCTGGCAACGATCAGGTGTTCGGCCTAGACGGCGACGATAGCTTGGACGGCGATCGCGCTGCGACCGTCACGCTGCCACTTGATATCAAGTGGTCCTACACAGGCAACGTTTCGAACCTGACGTTCGTTGTTTCCGGCATGCCGGCTGGTGCATCGCTTTCGGCTGGTAAGGACAACGGCGACGGCACTTGGACGTTGAACGGTAAGGAACTCGAAGGCCTGAAGATCACGTCGAATGACCAGAACAACTTCGCACTCAAGGTCAGCGTCAGCGACACAACCGGTCACTCGGCAACCGACACCATCGCGGTCACGATGAATGACGGCAACGAAGACTTCATTGCTGGTGGTAAGGGCAACGACGTCATCAACGGCAACGGCGGCAGCGACGAGCTCTACGGCGGAAGCAAGCCAACGGGCGTTGTTAACCCACATGTTGCAACCTATGCCGATGACGACGTTATTCACGGCAACGACGGCAACGACAAGATCTGGGGCAACTCAGGTAATGACAAGCTATTCGGTGACGAAGGCAACGATACGGTGTCGGGCGGCAAGGGCAACGACTATGTCGACGGCGGCAACGGCGATGACGTTTTGTCTGGCAACACCGGTGACGACGTACTCGTTGGCGGCGCTGGCAACGATGTCATCAACGGCAATGCCGGCAATGACATCCTGGTCGACGGCGAAGGCAACGACAAGCTC
>JANNFX010000216.1:0-7701 GCA_031380225.1 Hyphomicrobium sp. | reverse complement strand
CTGGGTCTGCAAATGGGCCGCCTGAAGACCGGGACGCCCGCGCGCTTGGACGGCCGGACGATCGATTGGTCCGGCCTTGAAATGCAGGCCGCCGACGCCGATCCGGTGCCGTTCTCATTTATGAACTCCACCATTACAACGCCCCAGATCGCCTGCGGGATTACGCATACGACCCCGCGCACCCACGACATTATCCGCGCTAATCTAACCCGTTCGCCAATGTATTCGGGCCAAATTGGCAGCGTCGGACCACGCTATTGCCCGTCGATCGAAGACAAAGTCGTGCGCTTTGCCGATCGCTCATCGCATCAGATTTTTCTCGAACCGGAAGGCCTGGACGATCCGACGATCTATCCAAACGGGGTCTCGACTTCGTTGCCGGAAGATGTGCAGGCGGCGTTCCTGACAACGCTGCCGGGCTTGGAAAACGTCACGATTTTGCGTCCCGGCTACGCCATTGAGTACGACTATGTTGATCCCCGCGAACTCTCTGGCGCGCTTGAAGTCAAGCGCTTGCCAGGCCTGTTTTTGGCCGGCCAAATCAATGGCACGACGGGGTATGAAGAAGCTGGCGCCCAAGGTTTGCTGGCTGGGATCAATGCGGCTTTGGCGGCGAGCGGTGACGAAAGCTGCATCGTTTCGAGGGCTGACGGCTATATCGGCGTCATGATCGACGATCTGGTAACGCGCGGCGTATCGGAACCGTATCGGATGTTCACGTCACGGGCCGAATTCCGGCTCAAGCTCCGCGCCGACAATGCCGACCAGCGGTTGACACCGCTTGGCATGGCTTTGGGCGTGGTTGGCGCCCGCCGTGCTGAGGTTTACGGCGCCAAGGCCGAAGACTTGTCCTCGGCTGAAACTCTACTTCACGACCGCTCTCTGACACCGACCGAAGCTGCCCGCCACGGCATTGAAGTCAACCGCGATGGCCGCCGCCGGACGGCATTTGAGCTGTTGGCCCTTGTCGATGTCGATATGCCCCGGATTACCGCCATCTGGCCGGAACTCGGTGCCATTCCAGCGGCGATTGCCTCGCAGTTGCACATTGACGCCCGGTACGCCCACTATGTCCGGCGCCAGGACGCCGATGTAGCGGCGATGAAGCGCGACGAAGCGGTGGCCCTGCCCGCCGATCTCGACTTTTCCGCCATCGTGGGCCTATCGAACGAAATGCGCCAGAAACTGACCAAGCATCGGCCATTAACCATCGCACAGGCCGGCCGGATTGATGGCATGACCCCGGCCGCGTTGATGCTGGTGCTCGCCGCAATGAAGCGCCGCGACCAACGGGTCGTCGCCTAATGCCACCAGCGTCGTTGGCTATGATTGATGGCCCGCACGCGTTCGCCGCTCAGTTTTCAGTTTCACGTGAAACGACGGCGAAATTAGAGACTTACGCTACCCTCCTCAGACAATGGCAGAAGACCATCAACCTGGTTGCGCCGAGTACGCTCGACGCGATCTGGCACCGGCATTTCGCCGATTCAGCGCAGATCCTGGCGCACGCTCCGCCGGCCGCTAGAAGCTGGCTGGATCTCGGCTCAGGCGCTGGATTTCCCGGCCTAGTCATCGCTCTAATGATTAACGATCGCGCGTCCGCCGCCGGCTCGGCCCCTGCCGCCAAAGTCACCCTGATCGAAAGCGATGTCCGTAAGGCCGCATTCCTGCGCGAAGCCGCCAGGCAGACGGGCGCGGTTGTGGACATCGTGGCGGCCCGAATCGAATCATCCGCGACTCAGTCTAGGGTCGAGATACAGGACGTGGTCACGTCGCGAGCACTTGCTCCACTCCGTGATCTTTTAAGTTATCCCCGCGCATTTGCGGGGCCGCATACTGTGTTCTTGTTTCTGAAGGGCCGCGATGCGGACCGGGAATTGGATGAGGCACGGCGAGATTGGGCGTTCAATGCCGATCTCATCCCGAGCCTGACCGATCCAGCCGGGCGCGTCATAGTCTTGAAGGAGTTGCAGGCACATAGCCGTTGACTCAGTGATAAACTGGCAGCGGCGAACGATTGTAAGGAGATTAGGCCGTGAGCAGTTATGCCATTGGAGCCGGACAACTTCGGGTTCTCGCCGTCGCCAATCAAAAGGGCGGCGTCGGTAAAACCACGACAGCCATCAATCTTGGCACCGCATTGGCCGCTATTGGCGAGCGCGTCATGGTGCTCGATCTCGATCCGCAGGGTAACGCCTCAACCGGATTGGGCGTGCCACCTGAAGCGCGCAAACTAACATCGTTTGATGTTCTGGTCGGAAACGCGACGCTGCAACAGGCCGCTGTGCAAACCAGCGTCCCCGGTCTGACTGTCGTTCCGGCAAATTCCGATCTCGTCGGTCTCGAAAGCGACCTGATGGGCGACAAGAGCCGCGCCTTCAAATTGCGCGACGCGATCGCTGCCCTTGCCGGAGCTGAGCGCGGATTATCTGCGGATCAATCGACCAGCTATATCCTCATCGATTGCCCACCGTCGTTGAGCTTGCTGACGCTCAATGCTTTGTCGGCCGCACATGCAGTGTTGGTGCCGGTGCAGTGCGAGTTCTTCGCGCTCGAAGGCATCTCGCAGTTGAAAGACACCATCGATCAAATCCGCGGGTCGCTCAATCCAGCGCTTGAAATACAAGGCGTGGTTTTGACCATGCATGACGCGCGCACAACGCTGTCACGTGAAGTCGCTGACAACGTGCGGGCGTTCTTCGGCGCCAAAGTTTATCAATCGGTCATCCCGCGCAACACGCGCGTGGCCGAAGCGCCGTCGCATGGCAAACCGATCATGCTCTACGACTACGACTGCGCAGGCAGCCAAGCCTACATCCGGCTCGCCACCGAAATCATTGAACGCGAGCGGCATAACAAGGCCGCTTGAAGTTTCAGCACTTACGATTCGCCTGAGTTGAATTCACCGAATACAGAACCGCACGATCAAGAGGTCACGCACTCCATGAATGTTCCGCTGCAGAAAAGCCGCCTCGGTCGTGGCCTTGCCTCTCTGATTGGTGATGGCCCGCAATCGCCGGCCGGCTCCGCTTTGCCAGCGGAGGGCGAGCAGCGCTTGGTGCCTATTGATAAGATCATCACGTCGCCAAACAATCCACGGCACAGCTTCCCGGATACAGAGATTGCGGAACTGGCAGAGTCGATCCGCTCCAAGGGCCTGGTGCAGCCGCTGATCGTGCGGCGCGACAAGAAACACGCAAACCATTTTGAGATTGTTGCCGGCGAACGCCGCTACCGTGCTGCTTTCAAAGCCGGACTGCATGTTGTGCCGGTCATCGTGCGCGAGCTCTCTGATAAAGAGATGCTTGAGTTCGCGATTATCGAAAACGTGCAACGTACCGATTTGAATCCGATCGAAGAAGCTGGCGGCTATCGCGATTTGATCGAACGTTTCCAGTATAGCCAAGAGCAAGTCGCAGAAATTATCGGCAAGAGCCGGCCACATGTCGCTAACATGCTGCGCTTGTTGAAGTTGCCCGAGGTTGTGCAGTCGCTGGTCCAAGCCGGCAAGCTGTCCGCAGGTCATGCGCGGACTTTGGTTGGACGCGATGACGCCGAACACATGGCGCAAGTGATGGTCGAGCGCGCGATGAGCGTGCGTGACGCTGAAGCGCTCGTTCAGAGCGGCGGATTTGGGGCCGAAGGATCGTCGCGCATGCCGCGCGAAAAGGATCCGGATACGAAAGCCTTTGAGCGCGAATTGTCTGATCTGCTGGGTCTGAAAGTCGAAATCAAACGCGGCTCGGGCGAAAGTGGTCATTTGATCATCAAGTACGGCAACTTTGACCAGCTCGAATATATCCGCAACCGCATTTCGGGTATGCCGGGGCAGTAGGGCGTTGCGAACAGCTGGCCTTTGGTCTTGGCTGTCAAACTTTGGCGCGCCGGTATGATACGTAAAAAATCCGAGTTGCCGACAAAAATTTGCGCCACATGCGGGCGGCCATTTGCATGGCGAAAAGCCTGGGCCAAAGTTTGGGACGTTGTGAAGTATTGCTCTGACCGTTGCCGTAAAGAACGCGTTAAGTCGTCGTCATAGAGTGTTGGGCTTCGCTGCGCTCAGCGCCAACCTTCAAGAGATATTGCTGGAACCGTAGGTTAGCCTGAGCCCTTGCGAAGCCCAACACTTCGGACCGTGAAATGCAATCGACGGATTTCAAGCCTTGGAACGTTGTATTTCTAGACCGACACAGCGATTGCAAATCCAGCCATGCGATACCGGCGATCACGCGTTCAGGGGGCGACCTATTTCTTTACGGTGGTCACATATGGCCGGGCGCCGATTTTTGCGGAACCTGTGGCAGTAGACCTTTACCGGGATTCAACAAGAATGGTCCAGACGAGGCACCCATTCGTGCTCGACGCCGAAGTAGTGCTACCCGACCACGTTCATGCAATTTGGTCACTACCAGAAGGAGACTGCGAATACTCGACGCGTTGGATGCTCATTAAAAGCGCGTTCACGCGACGAATTGGCGAGCTTGCACATCGAGCCAAACCCGTTGTTAGCAGCCGATCGGCCAGACGCGAACGCGCGATCTGGCAGAGCCGCTTTTGGGAACACTTGATTCGCGATGATCGCGATTACTTTGCACATGCAGATTACATTCATTACAACCCAGTCAAACACGGCCTCGTCAGGTCTGCAATCGACTGGCCCCATTCAACGTTTAAGAGCTTTGTCGAACGGCAAATCTATGCAGCAGATTGGGGCGTAGCTCACGAGCCGGTATTGCCTGTTAGGGTAGACGGCGATGACTAGCGAACACGCATCAAGCTACGAAATCGTCTTCGATGCTTTGTTGGGCTTCGAAAGTGCTCAGCCCAACCTACAGTTGATTTGTGCCTTTAAAAGCCGCCTGAGCCGTAGGTTGGTGCTGAGCGAAGCGAAGCCCAACATGATATTGTTCTAACCCGGTTCGTCCATTACCTCAGCCGGCTGAACTCCAGCCTCGGCCATCGCTTCTGCCGCTTTCTTATCCTGCATCAGCTTGATAATTGCCGCCGCAGTTTCTTCGATGGAGCGGCGCGTGACATCAATAACGGGCCAGCTATATTTGGCACAGATACGGCGCGAATAGGCGATCTCAGCCGCGATCTGGCTGCGATCAACGTAGGACTCGAGATTGCGGTCGCCCATCGTTAGCGCACGGTTGCGGCGGACGTCGGAAATCCGTTCCGCGCTGGCAATCAAGCCAACCACAAATGCCCGTTTTACATTGCCCATTTGCTCGGGAAACGGCAGCGATGGCACCAGCGGCAGATTGGCTGTCTTGTAGCCGCGTTGCGCCAAATAAATCGAGGTTGGCGTTTTGGAGGTCCGCGAAATTCCGAGCAACACGATATCTGCGTCATCGATGTTTTCAGGCAAGCGGCCGTCATCATGGGCCATGGTGAAATTCATGGCATCGATGCGCCGGAAGTAACTGGCATCTAGAACATGCTGGCCGGCGACCGTCGGTGTTTGCGGCGCGCCGAGGAACGATTCGAACACGCCCATCACTGGCTGCAATGGCGCTAGTACGGGAACTGGAATTTCAGCACAACGGCTGGCGAGCAGTTCCTGGAGATCGGTGTTGACCAACGTATAGAGCACGATGCCGGGCGCTTGCTCGATCTCTTGTAAAACGCGCGTCAATTGCCGCGAGGTCCGGATCAGCGGGTGAATGTGCTCGATCGCCCGCGCTTTTGGATATTGCACGGCTGCCGCCTTGGCCAGCATCACTAGCGTCTCGCCGGTCGAATCCGAGACGAGATGGAGATGATAGAAGCTTGGTGGGCTGTGGGGCATCTGTGGAGGACTATGAAGGTTATCCCAGACCGGCATCCGGGTTGCAGAAACAGGTCCAGGTTGCTGGCACGTTATCCAGAACCTTACGCACAATTCGACCCGGCGGGACAGAAAAAGTGAGAAAACGGCAGAGCGTTTCTATCCTTAACCCGCGCCGGAGTTTGAAACCCTTTACACACAGCTTGTCCCGATCTCGTGGTCCAGCAACCAAAGCTGCAAGGCGTTGATCCCGAAGCCAGTCTCAGGCGCTGGTGGCTTGACGCGTTGTTGGATACCCGGTCTAGTAGGGGCTCGGGACGCTGCGATGAACCTCTGGAAAGGCTGTGATTAGCTTGGGATTACCGCAATCCCCAGAGGTAAGAATCTTAAGAATAAAAGTTAGACTCTAGACTCTAGATTTAAAGAGGAGCGAGACTTGTGAGCCAAGCCAAGTCTGCCGTGACGAGCAAGCCAGCCTATCGCTTCCTCAATCCGTTTCATGGCATACCATCGTCACCCCCACCGGTTTGGTTGATGCGCCAAGCCGGCCGGTACTTGCCCGAGTATCGCGCCACCCGTGCTGAAGCCGGGAGTTTCTTGGACCTCTGCTACAATCCGAAGCTCGCTGCCGAAGTGACGTTGCAGCCGATCCGGCGCTATGGCTTCGACGCCTCGATTTTGTTTTCGGATATTCTGGTGGTCCCTGACGCGCTTGGCCAAAAAGTCCGATTCGTCGAAAAGGAAGGTCCGCAGCTCGATGCGATCACAACCGAGGCCGGCTTGGCCCGATTGAATTTCGCGGGAGCTGAAAAAACTTACAAGATCGTGTGCGAGACGGTGGCGCGATTGCGTCAGGATTTGCCGAAGGAAACTGCGCTTATCGGCTTTTGCGGCGCGCCGTGGACGGTTGCAACGTACATGGTTGAGGGCGAAGGCTCGAAGGACCAAGCTGCGGCGCGGTCATGGGCTTACCGCGATCCAGCTGGCTTTCAGAAACTGATCGATATCCTGGTTGAAACGTCAGTTCAATACCTGTCCGGCCAGGTCAAAGCCGGTGCAAATGTTCTGCAGATTTTCGACAGTTGGGCTGGAAGCCTGGCGGATAACGAATTCCGGCGTTGGGTGATCGCACCGACAAAGCGCATGGTTTCCGCCCTCAAAAAACAGTTTCCCGATGTGCCCGTGCTCGGGTTCCCGCGCGGCGCCGGTTTGATGGCGCAAGAGTTTCTCGAAGAGACCGGCGTCGATGGCATCAGTTGCGATACCGCCCATCCAATTTCAGGCATGCGGGCCCTGCAATCAGCCGGCACAGTTGTGCAAGGCAATCTCGATCCGCTGCTGCTGGTTGCGGGTGGTCCGGCATTGGACGCGCGCGTCCGCGAATTAGTTGCAGCGCTTGGGGATAAAAATTTCGTATTCAACTTGGGGCATGGAATCGTGCCAGAGACGCCACCAGAGAACGTGGCGCGGTTGATGGACGTGCTGCGGTCGAATGCGAAGGTTTGATTGGGGGTCGTAGCTGATGCTTTGGCTTAAAGCGTTTCACATCATGGCCGTGATTGCGTGGATGGCGGGGCTATTTTATCTACCTCGATTGTACGTTTATCACTCAGGCGCCAAGAAAGGCTCCGAGATGTCGGAGACCTTCAAGATCATGGAAGAGCGGCTGCTGCGCTTTATCATGAACCCGGCGATGATGATTGTTTGGCTGACAGGGCTGACGCTTGTGATGTGGCAGGGCGTACACAAGGAACTCTGGTTCCTTGTAAAGTTCGCGCTGGTCGTGGCGATGACGGTTTTTCACGTTAAACTATCGATCTGGCGCAAAGAATTCGCCGCCGATGCCAACACCCGCGATGACGGCTTCTACCGCCGCGTCAACGAAATCCCGACCGCGCTGATGGCGATTATCGTTTTGATGGTGGTGTTGA
>JANNFX010000163.1:0-26944 GCA_031380225.1 Hyphomicrobium sp. | reverse complement strand
GTCGTTGTTTCAAAACTGGCGCAAGGCGTCCCGGTCGGCGGCGAGCTTGACTACTTGGATGAAGGCACTTTGGCCGCCGCCATCAAATCCCGCCGCCGCATGTGAGTCACACAAAAATTCAGCGTGATCCAGCCAACAACTTGGTCCCGGAAGTGAACCCCGCTACAGGAGGCCACAACATACTTGCGGCTTGACGGATCCCCGCCCAAGTCGGGGATGACGGGTGTGGAGGCTGCCGCAGTGTTGTGTTCCCGCTAAAACAAATCTTGCCAAACTCTTTCTGGTAAAGATCCCGGATAGCCGCGACTGATGCGAAGCCGCCGCCTTCGAAATTGCAAAGCGCAGCTTCCGGGAACCAAAAACCAAGATTTGATTCCGCAAGATTGGATTTTGCTTACGACTCTTTGCTCTCCCGCTTGGCAGCTTTTGCTGCGCGGTTCGCTGCATTCTTAGTCTTGCGTTGTTTGGCTTGAATGGCACGGCGGCGTGAGTCTGACATCATCGGCATTGGAAAAGTCCTCAGTTCGGTTGCGCGGGATTTTACCGGCGCATTGAATTTCAGAAAAACGACGGCGGCCTTTCGGACCAGCGCGACAGCGCAAAAAACAACGGCGGCCTTTCGGACCGCCGTGCTTATGGCTCGTCAGTGCACGAGCCCAATCGAAACCATCGTTAGATGATGTCGATGTCGGCCGGGAGATAGCTCGTTACTTCGAGGCCAACTTCCTGCTCGCGCACGGCAGGCTTTGTCCAAACTTTCATAGTTTCCTCCAATGTTTTTTAGTGCCTCACGTCTGGAGGCGGGAGTTTGATAACTGGTCGCAGTCATAAGGTCCAATTGATTTTTCAATGCGATATCATCAGTGAAATTAGAGTGTTACGGTATTTCATAACATCGCTTGGTCTGTGCCGGGGCAGGCCAGGAAACCCAGAAAACCCGGCCTTGCCGCCGCTCTGTGCCGCGGGATGGGCGGGCGTGTCAGCTTCCCCTGGTCCTGTGTGAATGATATAGCGCGTCCGACACCCCCGGGACCGGGCCCTGTTTCGCGCTGCAAGCCGTCCTGATTTGTCAAATTCCTCAAGGAGATATGCCGATGGCCCGCAGCCAGATTGCATCCGGTCCATTGCTCGCACTCACTTTCGACGACGTGCTGTTGCTACCAGCAGAATCGGACGTGATGCCAGGCCAGGTTAACGTCAGTTCGCGGCTGACGCGGTCGGTTAGCATCAATATTCCAGTGATGTCGTCCGCCATGGACACCGTGACCGAGGCGCGGCTCGCCATCGCCATGGCCCAGGAAGGCGGGGTTGGTGTCATTCACCGCAACTTCACGCCCGAGGAGCAGGCCCGGCAGGTGTCTTTGGTTAAGAAATATGAGTCTGGCATCGTGCTCAATCCGGTCACGATCGGCCCGACCGCGAAGCTTGCCGATGCACTGAAGCTGATGAAGGATAACAATATATCGGGAATTCCGGTCGTTGAAGCGCCCAATCCAACGGATGGCATCGGCAAACTCGTCGGCATTTTGACCAACCGTGACGTGCGCTTTGCCACCAATCCCAATCAGCCCGTCTCCGAGTTGATGACCAAGGATAAGTTGATCACGGTGCCGCGCGATGTCAGCCGTGGCAAAGCCCGGCAGCTTTTGCATCAACACCGGATTGAAAAGTTGGTGGTGGTCGATGACGCCTATCATTGCATCGGGCTCATTACCGTCAAAGATATCGAGAAAGCGCAGAAGCATCCAAATGCCTGCAAGGATAGCGAAGGCCGCCTGCGCGCTGCAGCAGCCACAACCGTCGGTGAAGATGGCTTCGAACGCACAGAGCGCTTGATCGCGGCGGGTTGCGATTTGATCGTCGTGGATACAGCGCACGGTCATTCACGAAGCGTGCTCGATGCGGTGACACGGATCAAGAAGCTCTCGAATTCAACGCAGGTTTTGGCTGGCAACGTCGCAACGGCTGCTGCAACCGAAGCACTGATCGATGCTGGCGCCGACGGCATCAAGGTTGGCATTGGTCCAGGATCGATTTGCACGACGCGAATTGTTGCCGGCGTGGGCGTTCCGCAACTGACAGCCATCATGCGTTGCTCCGAGATCGGCAAAAAGCATGACATCCCAATTATTGCCGACGGAGGAATTCGCTATTCAGGCGATATCGCCAAGGCTTTAGCGGCAGGCGCTGACTGTGTGATGGTCGGCTCGTTGCTCGCTGGTACCGACGAAGCTCCGGGCGAAACCTATTTGTATCAAGGCCGCACATATAAGGCTTATCGCGGCATGGGCTCCGTTGGCGCCATGGCGCGCGGCTCGGCGGATCGTTACTTCCAGGCCGAGGTTAAAGACACATTGAAACTAGTGCCCGAAGGCATTGAAGGTCAGGTCCCTTATAAAGGCCCGGTTGACGCTGTGCTGCATCAGCTTGTCGGCGGGTTGCGCTCATCGATGGGCTATCTCGGTGCCAAGACTCTCAAGGATTTTCAGGAGCGGGCCGAGTTCGTTCAAATCACCGCGGCTGGAATGCGTGAAAGCCATGCGCATGGTGTCCTGATTACACGCGAAAGCCCGAACTATCCTGGTTCGGGCGGATAGATGCGGAACAGGTCCCAAATCTTGTGCGTCTCCGTAGGTTGGGTTAGCGCGACACAGACGGCAAAAAATTAACCCAGTAGAGGTTCGCGCGTAACCCAACACCTTTCCTCAAGCCGATGGAAAGTGTTGGGTTACGGCCGCAAGTACAGAGCGGCCTAACCCAACCTACGGGGCCAAAAAGTTACTTATCAACGTCACCTCCACATAAGGCACCCCATGAAAGACCTGACAATTCTGAAGCCAGTTCTAGTACTGGTGGCACTCAACATCGTTGTGATGTTCTGGATGGCGAAGGAACGTCTCGGCGCTCTAAAGGCTGGTGCGGTGACATCGCCAGGGCCGGGCCAAAAGCCCGTGTGGCCGGAGCGCGCCGCAATCGTTTCCGCTGCATTTCACAATCTGTTCGAAATGCCGGTGCTGTTCTATGCCGTCGTCGCGTTCGCCATGATCGCCGGTGCCGTCGATGAAACCATGGTTTTGCTTGCATGGGCGTATGTTGCGTTTCGGACTGTCCAAGCGCTCATTCATACGACGTACAACCATATTCCGCACCGCTTCTTGGCCTATCTGGCCAGTAATACGGTACTGATGATCATGTGGGCCAAGCTCGCTTTATTTGTGTTTGCGGCGGCATAAAAAAAATGCGCCCTGGGGCCCGAATTAGTGCTGCAATCGAAATCGTCGATACCATTCTCAACCGGTATCAACCGGTCGCGAGCGCGTTAAACGACTGGGGCAAAGCCAACCGCTTTGCCGGGTCTGGCGATCGCAATTTTATTGGCGGTTTGGTCTACGATACGCTGCGCCGCCGCGCGTCCGCCGCGTATCTCATGGATTGCGATAGCCCGCGCGCGCTTGTGCTTGGGACGCTGTTGCGGCACGGCACGCCCGCCGCTGAAATTGCTGGCCTTTGCACCGGCACCGATCACGCGCCCGCGCCATTGAGTGACGACGAGACGAAACGGATTGCTAGCGCTTCACTCGACGGCGCCGCGCCGTGGATCGCGGGCGACTATCAAGAATGGCTACAGCCAGCATTCGAGCGCGTGTTTGGTGCCAATGCCCACGATGAGGGTGCTAAGCTTGCCGAACGTGCGCCAGCTGATTTGCGCGTCAACGTGCTGAAATCGACACGCGAGAAAGTGCTGAAATCGTTGCTATCGTTTGGCGCTGAAGCGTCGTCGCATGCGCCTTACGGTGTTCGTATTCCGGCTCCGGTTGGCGCGGCGCGAACGCCTAATTTGCAAGCCGAAGCCGCGTTTCAGGCCGGTTGGTTTGAAATTCAAGACGAAGGCAGTCAGATCGCAGCCGCGATGACCGGCGCTGGTCCCCGCTCGCAAATTTTAGATCTTTGCGCGGGCGGTGGCGGCAAGACGCTCGCAATGGCCGCGGTGATGGAAAACAGTGGTCAGCTTTATGCCTACGACGCTGACCGCAATCGCCTGAAGCCGATTTTTGAGCGCATCAAACGGGCTGGTGTTCGCAACGTTCAGGTGCTGCGCGGCGGAGACGAAGCCGCACTCGATGACCTCGGCCAGCGGTTTGATGTGGTGCTGGTCGATGCACCATGTACCGGGACTGGTACGTGGCGCCGCCGTCCCGATGCCAAGTGGCGCTTACGGCCCGATGCACTGGCGCAGCGTGTCAAGGAACAGAAAGACGTTCTAGCCCGCGCTGTGAAGCACGTCAGACCCGGTGGGCGTTTCGTCTATGTGACGTGTTCATTGCTGCCCGAAGAAAACACAGATCAGGTTGCGGCGTTTGTGGCGGCTCATCCAGAATTCAGCGCGGTGCCATTTGCAGACGTGTGGCGTGCCAACTTGACAAGTGAGCCGCCGGCATCCGCGGACGGCCGCAGCGATACGTTAATGCTAACGCCAGCGCGACACGGAACGGATGGATTCTTTATTGCAGTGCTTCAGCGCGGCAAAGCATAGGCGCCGGACCGGCACGGCGCGACAACGGAGTGACACTGGAGCGGTACGCTAGCCGGCGTTCGGTGTCGCGCGCTCGAAGCTCAGGTTAACTTCGAACTCACCGGCGCGGGCGCCTTCGGGCACTTCGTAGGTGATGATGCGAACGGCCGAGAAATATCCAATTGGGTTTTCGACGGCGACAGTAGTGTCGACCTTCAAGGTATCGGCCGCCACCTTGGCACGCTTGCTGTCTGTGACCGACACATTGACCGGCAAAGAAATTGCCCCGCCCTGGCCGCGCGGCCCGAGTAGAACGCGGCCGGAGAAGCCGTATTTCACAGTCACCTTGTTGCCTTCGATAATGCACTCGCGCGCGGTCTTAGTGATTTCGCCACGATGCATCACGGCCATGCCGTCGCCGACCTTGCCGGGCTCGTAAATGGTCAGATTATTATCACGCGTGTTAGTGATGACTTTTGGACAGCCTGGTTGGGCATCAACTGCGCCCGTCGCCCCAAGGGCGCCCGGATCGCCGGCCTTTGCGGCGGTCAAAAGTTGTTCTGCGTTGACATCGTCCGAAGAGGCCGACGAGCTGCCGCCGAACAGACTGGAGCCGAGGCCCGAGGTCAGGGAGCTCATTCCGCAACCACCAAGCAGCACAGCCGCAAGGCTGGCAGCGAGAAGGCCCGCATGGCGCGAGTGGGGTGTGGAAATGGAAAAGGCGAAAGCCATTACGGTCCTTTAGTCTTATCTTTGGGACAACTCGGAGACGCAACCGGCCGTGATCAGCCTAACCAACCCATTTTACGGATCACGATTCGAGTGTATCACCTTGTAGTCCAGAGAGGATAGTGCCGTACTTCACGTCGTTAAGGAATAGGTCTCTTGGTTGACAGCATTAACAACCCCTCGTCTCTTCCCAAGTCCGGGCCGTCGAGCCGCCAGGTTCATGAAAACCGGGCCGCAAAACCACCGCTCCGAATCAAATTAGCCGCTCCGCGTGGCTTTTGTGCGGGCGTGGACCGGGCTATTCAGATGGTCGAACTGGCTCTCGCCAAGTTCGGGCCCCCTGTCTACGTGCGCCATGAGATCGTCCACAACCGGTACGTGGTTGAGGGGTTAAAAGCCAAAGGCGCCATCTTTGTGGATGAATTGGACGACATACCGGAAACTTCCCAACCCGTGATCTTTTCAGCACACGGCGTCGCCACCTCGGTCGTTGAGGCGGCAAAAAAGCGCAATTTTTTCCAAATCGACGCCACCTGTCCTTTGGTCACCAAAGTTCATATCGAGGCCGCCCGCCACCACGAAAACGGCCGCGAGATCATTCTCATTGGCCATGCCGGGCATCCCGAGGTCGAGGGAACCATGGGCCAGCTGCCCGATGGTGCGGTGCGATTGATCGAAACTGTTGAGGATGCCGAAGCGTTCACGCCCGCTGATGCCTCGAAGCTCGCTTTTGTCACGCAGACGACATTATCGGTCGACGACACAGCGGCAACTGTCGCTGTGTTGAAAGCGCGGTTCCCCGGCATCGGCGGTCCGGTCAAAGAGGATATCTGCTACGCCACCACCAACCGGCAAGCGGCGGTCAAGGCCATCGCTGGCGATATCGATTGCCTGCTCGTCGTTGGCGCGCCGAACTCGTCCAACTCAGTCCGGCTGGTGGAGGTGGCAGAACGTGCCGGCTGTTCGAAGTCGTTCCTGGTGCAACGTGCCGATGATATTCCATGGTCAGCCCTTGACGGCATCACGACGCTTGGCATTACGGCTGGCGCCTCGGCGCCCGAAGTTTTGATCAACGAAGTTATCGAAGCCGTGAAGGCCCGCTTCGACGCCACGGTCGAAACCGTTGTCACCGCCGATGAGCGCGTTGTCTTCAATGTGCCGCGCGAACTCCGCCCGGCAGCTCCAGCCTCGACGGGGCAGAGCTAACACATGGCAGTTTATACCGAAGTCAACGACGAGGAGCTCGCAAGCTTCATCGCCAGCTATGGTCTTGGCGATTTGCTCTCGTTCAAGGGCATTGCTGAAGGTGTTGAGAATACCAACTATCTGGTCACGACGACGGCCGGGCGGTACATCCTGACGCTGTATGAAAAGCGTGTCTCGCGTGACGACCTGCCATTTTTTCTCGGCCTCAAGCAGCATCTGCATAGCCGCGGCGTCAATTGCCCGTTGCCGGTCAAAACGCAAGATGGCCGCACGCTATCCGAATTGGCCGGCCGCGCCGCGGCCTTGATCACGTTTCTGGACGGCGTCTCGGTCAAAAATCCGAAGCCGATGCATTGCGCCGAAGTTGGGCAGGCGCTCGCAGGGCTGCATCTGGCGGCTGAAGGATTTGCGCTCAAGCGCGCCAATGCGCTCGGCGTTGCTGGTTGGCGGCCGTTGTTCGACAAGTTCAAATCAGATGCCGATAAGATCACACCGGGACTGCAAAAGTTGATTGCCACTGAGCTGACCCATGTCGAGCAGCACTGGCCGCGCGGGCTTCCCGTTGGCATTGTTCATGCCGATCTGTTTCCCGACAACGTGTTCTTCCTCGGCGATCGCCTGACCGGCTTGATCGACTTTTATTTCGCCTGCAACGACGCGCTGGCTTACGATCTGGCGATCTGCCTCAATGCTTGGTGCTTTGATGCCGATCACGCCTTCAATCCCGACAAAGGCGCGGCCCTGCTCGGCGCCTATGATTCAGTGCGGCCGCTATCAACGGAGGAGCAAGTCGCGTTCCCGGTGCTGGCGCGCGGCGCCGCGATCCGCTTTCTGCTGACCCGGTCGTATGATTGGCTGAACACGCCGAAAGACGCGCTGGTGCGCCCGCACAATCCGCTCGACTATGTGGCGCGGGTCCAGTTCCATCAAACTCAAACCAACATTGCGGGCTACGGTTTCGGGGCCAGCGCATGAACGACACGGCCAAAAAAGTCGTCATTTATACGGACGGCGCGTGCTCGGGAAATCCCGGACCCGGCGGCTGGGGCGCGATCCTGATTTTTGGCGACGCGCGCAAGGAGCTTTCCGGCGGCGAGGCCGAGACCACCAACAATCGCATGGAACTGTCGGCAGCGTGCGAAGCCCTCGAAGCCTTGAAGCGCCCGTGCGATGTCGAACTCTATACCGACAGCGCCTATGTGAAAAATGGCATCACCACATGGATCAGCGGCTGGAAGCGCAACGGCTGGCGCACGGCCGATAAAAAGCCGGTCAAAAACGTCGAGCTCTGGCAACGCCTCGACGACGCCCGCGCCCGCCACGAGATTTCCTGGCGCTGGGTCAAGGGTCATGCGGGTCATCCGGAAAACGAGCGCGCGGATGAGCTGGCAAGGCTAGGGATGGCGCCGTTTAAGTGAGGGTATGTGGTGTAGGACGCGAAGTTCCGGACCCAAGGTGAAACCCAACTCATTACGGCTGTCGGCTAACGCTTCGTACTCAAAGCGAGACTAGAGTATTGCTCCTGCTGACCAAACCAACAATTTTTCCGCGCGTCAGACCAACAACAACCGCTAAGTCTTGCGGCAGTCACGTCCAGCGCGGCAATTGGCGATGCATTTGTCGAACGACGCACTATCTTTGGTCCGAGTGAGATCATGTCTGCAAGTTCTTCTGCATGAATTCAGTTCCCGAACGCACGCCGTGTCAAGATTGTCTTCTTCATCGTCGTCGTCGTCGTCCTTCTCTTTGTCGGCATTAGTGTTGGTGTTCGCCGCATAGTGCTTATTATCAAACGAAGCAAGGGTTGCGCGATTCTCCAGCGGGGCAATTAAAAGTTGCAGACAGATCGGAACAAAACAAAGCAATTGCAGATTAGGCATCGGCATCCTCCCTCTTGGCTACCTCAGTGCACAGGACGTCTCGTAACCAGTGCTCCAATCAGCGCGGCAATAACAAATTGCGCCAGGAGGATTTGCAAGACTCCTTTCCAAGCGCCAAGATCAAGCGGGACCACTAGTCCAAAATACAATAACGGCGCGAGAGCTGCGCTGACAACGGCGCAAAGAAGTGCCAAATTCACGGCTTTCCATCCCTCCAGCCAGAGGCAGATGCCAAGTGTTGAAAAAAAAGCCTGAATTGCAGTTCCAGCGACACTCGACATGTAGAGCAGGCCGGTACCCCCAAGGGGAATATTTTGCATGCCCCACGGAATAAACGAGGACGAGAAGTGGCTCTCTAAAATTGACCCCAAAAAAGTCATGACGGCTGCACTTCCCAGATGGGCAGGTGCGCTGAGGCCCGCGCGAACAAGTGCTACGCAAAGAAAAAATGCGAAAAGAACGCCTATCATCGAGCCATTCAATTCAGTAGTGGGTTCGTGGCCAAATGGGGTCAGATGAAACCAAAGGCCACTGAGCAGACCAGAGATAGCGCCAAGAGTGGCGAAATGGGAAACTATGGAGCTTCGGCTCCGAGGTCGAGATTGGCGGCGGCTGATAAAAATTGGACGGGCGATATCGAGCGAGCCGAGCAGGTTGGCCATTTCAGGCCCGAAACTTTTGTGAGTCAACTCGATCGCATTCTGGCGCGCCAGTTGCCGTATTGATAGCGGCAATTCCTCTTCGGTTGGCATTCGAGCGCCGTCGACCAGCACGGGTACTAGTGTAACGCCGTCTCGCTTGAGGGCACTTTCAATTTCGATGCGAACAAAATCTGCTGGCTCGTCCAGGCGACGGACGCCATTTTCATTCGTCGATGTCAACCATTTCAGACCGATAATGCATAAGAAGATGTCACACTTCGAAACCTGATCATCGAGTGTTTTTATAAAATCTTTTCCAGGAGGAATATTGTCTACATCTATGAAAATCTGGGTTTTGTCGAAGTCGCGGGCCAGGCGCTCGTATACACGGCCCGCCCAGGGCGCAGAGTCGCTGCGCCGGTAGGAAATGAATAGATTTTTTGGCATCCCCGAAACCCTTAGGCCTATACTCTGCCGAATCTATCTGTAAAGATTTGCTCTGTCGAGGTGCAGCTATCAGCTCGAGCGCCGTGCCCCACCTCACAAAATCGCATCAAACCCTTTGCGGCGGACGAGGGACAGCAGTTTCAGCGTCGCGCCGCTCGGCTTTTTTTCGCCGCGCTCGATTTTGCTGACATAGTCGGTGGAGATGTTGAGCGCTTGCGCAAACACAGCCTGACTGACGCCCGCTTTTTCGCGCATTTTGACAATATCCTTGGCTTCGAGATCGTCAAGGGACGTCAAGCAGCGCACATCAAATTCGCGCATCGTCTTCTTGTCGACGACGCCCGCCCTGTGCATGCCCCGAATTGTTTCGTGGACCGCGGCTGCAATCTCACTCCGGTACTTTGATTTAGGCTTGGTTTTCATCATCGCAATTCACGACCCATAGTTCACCAATGGCAATCAAACGTTGGATGCCTGCGTTCGTTAAGGACAAGAGTAGTCCACCTGTGTCAGCTAAGTCGCGTTCTTCGAGCACTGTGATGTTGTCTGCACCGCTTTTGGAAAATCCGAACAAGAACACCGATCGAGTGCCAAGCCGGTAAGCAATGATTGTGCGGTAGCCGCTCCGGCGCCCTTCACCCTTTCGCGGAACGCGCTGTTTGATAAGCCCGCGTCCAAGATCCGCGTCGATCAGGCCATTTTCAGCCCGAGCAACAGCCTCGCAAAGTGCGGCGTCTGCCAAGCCTTCCTTGCGTTGAAATCGGCGGAAGTACTTGGTCGTGTAAACCCTCAATCACTCGTCTCCAGGACAATAGACTATAGGACTGGGAACGATAGAAGTCAATACTGCCAATGTTGGCCTGCCAGGTTGGCCAGCCAGAGCGGCACTTGAGCCGCGGCTTCACCCCGAATCACTCGTCCCATGCTATTCCTGACCCATGAAAGATCACGCACGACGACTGATTGGCATTGACCCGGGGCTGCGCCGCACCGGCTGGGGTGTGATTGAGAGCGACGGCGTGCGGCTGTCTTACGTTGCCTCGGGCGCCATCACGTCCAAGAACGATGATGATCTGGCCTACAGGCTGCGCGATCTCTTCGAGGGCCTGACCAGCGTTATTGCGACCTACAAACCGAGCGAAGCGGCGGTCGAAGAAACCTTCGTCAACGAAAACCCGCGCTCGACGCTGAAATTGGGGCAGGCGCGCGGCATGGCGTTGTTGGCGCCAGCCATGCTCGGGCTTAAGGTGGCGGAATATCCAGCGAACCTGATCAAGAAATCCGTCGTCGGGGCCGGTCACGCCGAAAAGCATCAGGTGCAGGCGATGATCGGTTTTTTGTTGCCTAAGGCAAAATTTGAAAGCGCTGATGAAGCGGATGCGCTCGCCATCGCCATCTGCCATGCCAATCATCGTTCAAGCCCGCATGCATTGGCAGCCCGCGCCTTGAAGGAAGCCACGAGTTTATTGGGTAAGTCGGTATGATCGGCAAATTGCGCGGCAAAGTTGATGCGATTGGCGAAAGTCACGCCATCATTGATGTCAACGGCGTTGGCTATGAAGTGCAGATGTCGTCGCGGACGTTGCGCAATCTGAAATCGGGCGATGAGGTATCGCTGACGATTGACACCCACGTCCGCGAAGACGCCATCCGCTTATTCGGATTTCAAAGCGAAGTTGAGCGGACCTGGTTCCGCACGCTGTTGTCGATCCAAGGCGTCGGATCAAAAGTGGCGCTTGCTGTGCTTGGCGTGTTGAGCACGCAGGAATTGGCCAACGCGATTGCGTTGCAAAATTTCGCCGTTGTCGAACAGGCGCCGGGGGTCGGTAAAAAACTCGCGCAACGCATCACAATGGAATTGAAGGACAAAGCGCCGAAGTTGTCGGTCGCGCATTTGACCGCTTCGGGAACGTCCGAAAAAACTGGGCAAGTATCGCCGTCGTCATCTGAGACAGCGGCGCAAGCCGAAGCCATCTCGGCGCTCATCAATCTCGGATATAACCCATCGCAAGCGGCGCAAGCAGTTGCAACCGCGCATGCTGAACTCGGTAAGGATGCGGACACCGCGAAACTTATTCGGCGTGGTTTGAAGGAATTGGCGCGCTAAGAAATTATTTTCAGCAGCGGCCGTACTGAGTTTGTCAAAGTGCGTCATCGATAACGTGCAGGACGCTGACAATCACGAACTGTGAGTTGGATAATTTTTGGGCTGCAACGAGTGATATCCGACCAAAAGTTCACCTTGCGTGACCAAGGGTTATGCGCTCTATGTGACAGACGTCACTGAGGGGTGACTGCGGGTGTGCAGTGCAGCGTTTCTCGGGGATTCCATCGCATGATTTACACCCTCGGCTTGGTCTTCGCAATTACGGCAACTGTGTCCGCAATATGGTCGCTTTGCAGGGCGTTTGACGACCAGGACTAGAAACGTAGGAAATACAATCATTGCCAACGCGCCAACAGCTTTTGCATGAGCCGTGCGCGTCAGTCTCTCATCGGTCGCCTGAATCGGGTTAGGTCTATGACAAGACCAACCGAGAGGCACAATGAGCGAGCAAATTAATCCGGCAGGCCGAGAAGACATTGCGCCAAGCCTGACCGCGCCGCGATTCATCCATCTTAAGGTGCATTCGGCTTATTCATTGCTGGAAGGCGCGCTGCCGATTGGCAAGATCGCTAAGCTGGCGATAGAGCAGGGCTATGCTGCCGTTGCGTTGACGGACACCAACAATCTTTTCGGCTGCCTCGAATTTTCCGACAAATTGGCATCGTCGGGTGTTCAACCCATTGCCGGCGTGTCGTTGGCCATCGATTTCGAAGACAAGAACGCCGACAAGTTTGCGACCAACACCAGCATGCGCGTGGCGCCGCATCGCGATGGCCTCATCTGCCTGATCGCGATGAATGAGGCTGGTTACGCCAATCTGATGAAGTTGGTGTCGATGGCGCACATGAACACCGGCGAGCTTGATACACCGCACATCACATGGAGCGCGCTCAAATCTCACGCCGATGGACTTATTGTGCTCACAGGCGGGCCAGACGGTCCGATCGACCGGCAATTGCGCGACAGCCAGTTTCCAGTCGCCGAAGCGCGGTTGAAGAACCTCAAGTTGGTGTTCGGAGACCGGCTGTACGTTGAACTGCAACGCCATAAGTTGGCAACAGAGCAGGAAACCGAGCCGCAACTGTTGGCACTCGCTTACAAGCTAGGTCTGCCGTTGGCGGCAACCAACGAATGCTATTTCGCCATCACTGAAGAATATGATGCCCATGATGCGCTGCTGTGTATCGCTGGTGGGCGCTACGTGGTTGAGGATGATCGCCGCCGCGTCACACGCGAGCATTATTTCAAACCAGCGGCCGAGATGGTGACACTGTTCGCCGATTTGCCTGAGGCGTTAGAGAATACCGTTGAAATTGCGCAGCGCTGCGCATTCCGGCCGTTGGGCAAAAAGCCGATCCTGCCGCGCTTCGTTAAATCGACGACGGACGCCAGCGACGAAGATCAACTCGCGGCCGAGGCGCTTGCATTGAAGCGCGAAGCCGAGGACGGGCTCACGGCGCGCTTGGCTGTGACGGAGAAGGCGCCGGGCTTTGACGAGCAAGCCTATTGGAACAGGTTGGCGTTCGAAGTTAGCATTATCTCGCGCATGAAGTTTCCCGGCTACTTCCTGATCGTGTCGGACTTCATCCGCTGGGCCAAGCGTCAGGGCATCCCGGTCGGACCCGGCCGCGGCTCAGGTGCCGGCTCGCTGGTCGCCTGGTCACTCGATATTACCGACCTTGATCCGCTGCGATTTGGTTTGCTGTTCGAGCGCTTCCTCAATCCCGAACGCGTGTCGATGCCGGACTTCGACATCGATTTCTGCCAGGACCGCCGCGACGAAGTCATCCGCTACGTGCAAGAAAAGTACGGCCGTGATCGCGTGGCGCAAATTATTACCCACGGTAAGCTGCAGGCCCGCGCCGTGTTGCGCGATGTCGGCCGCGTGATGCAGATCCCGTATGGGCAGGTTGACCGGCTGTGCAAACTGGTGCCGAACAATCCGGCCAATCCAGTCACGCTATCGCAGGCCATCGAAAGTGAGCCGAAACTTAAAGAGGAACGTGACCGCGAACCGCTGGTCGCGCGGCTGTTAGAGATCAGTCAGAAGCTTGAAGGCCTGTATCGCCACGCCTCGACGCACGCTGCTGGTATCGTGATCGGCGACCGGCCGCTCGATTTGTTGGTGCCGCTTTACCGCGATCCGAAATCGAACATGCCGGTCACTCAGTTCAACTGGAAGATGGTCGAAGCGGCGGGCCTGGTAAAGTTCGACTTTCTTGGTTTGAAAACGCTGACCGTGCTGCAAAAGGCGGTGCAGCTGATCAAGCGCGGACGCGGCATCGATGTTGATCTGACGCGGCTCGGGATCGATGATCCCGCGAGTTATGCACTGCTCGCTAAGGCCGATACGGCCGGCGTGTTCCAGCTTGAAAGCACAGGCATGCGCGAGAGCTTGAAGCGGCTGAAGCCCGACCGTTTCGAAGACATCATCGCCATGGTGGCACTTTACCGGCCGGGTCCGATGGACAACATCCCGACTTACATCCACCGAAAGCACGGCGAGGAGCCGGTCGATTACTTGCATCCCTTGTTGGAAGGTATTTTGAAGGAGACGTACGGCGTCATCATCTACCAGGAGCAGGTCATGCAGATCGCCCAGGTGATGGCCGGCTACTCGCTCGGCGAAGCTGATCTTCTGCGCCGCGCGATGGGTAAAAAAGACAAGGCCGAAATGGCCAAGCAGCAGGCACGTTTCGTCGAAGGTTCGGCAAAGAACGGTGTCAGCAGGAGCCAGGCGGCTGAGATTTTCGAACTCGTCGATAAGTTCGCCGGATATGGTTTCAACAAGAGCCACGCGGCGGCCTATGCGATGGTCAGCTATCACACGGCGTATTTGAAAGCCAACTTCCGCGAGGAATTTCTGGCCGCGTCGATGACCCTCGATATGGCCAATACTGATAAGCTTGCGATGTTTGCGGCTGAGGCCAAGAAGAGCGGGATCACCCTATTGCCGCCGTGTGTGAATGCCTCAGAGATCGATTTTCTGGCCGTGCCGCCACGTTCGGGGTCAGACCCCTTGCACCGATCGCCGAGTACGAAATCGCTGGCCCCGGCACGGGGTCTGACCCCAGGCTCCGAGCCACGCGGCGCGATCCGCTATTCCATGGCGGCCTTGAAAAACATTGGCGCTTCGGCGGTTGCCAGTATCGTCCACAGCCGCACTGAAAAAGGCCCTTATAAATCGCTCGGTGATTTCGCCAGCCGCCTCAATCCGAAAGCGCTCAATAAGCGCGGGCTTGAGACACTGAGCTGCGCCGGTGCCTTTGACATTTTCGAGCCGAACCGCGCGCTTGTTGCCGCCAACGTCGAGGGCATCATGGCGCTGGCCAATCGCGAAGAAGCCAATAACGCCGCCGGCACCAGCGATTTGTTCGGCGGTTCGGAAGGTGCAGCACCGCGCCTGGATCTCAAGCCAACAGATGCCTGGACGCCGATGGAACGCCTGCAAAGTGAGTTTGATGCGGTCGGGTTCTTTTTGTCAGGCCATCCGCTCGATCAATACGGCAAGGTGTTATCGAAGCTCGGCGTCACACGGTTTACAGACTTCGAAGCCGCTGTGCAGCGCGGCTCAAGCGCCGGACGCTTGGCAGCCATTGTCATTTCCGCCCGTGAGCGGCGCTCGCAAAAAGGCAACAAGTTTGCGTTCGCGATGTTCTCCGACACCAGCGGACAATTCGAAGCCGTGATTTTTTCCGAAACACTTGCCGCTGGCCGTGACCTGCTCGAAGGCGGCACGCCTGTGCTCTTATCGGTCGAAGCCGAGCGCGATGGTGATACTGTTAAACTGCGCGTGCAGTTGATTGAGGGGTTGGACAAGGCTGCCGCCCAGATCGAAAGCGGATTGACGCTGACCGTAGATGCTGACGTGTTTGGGCGTGCAGCCGCGCCGGTTGCGCGTTTGAAATCTCAAATGAAGCCTGGATCGGATTTGCGCACCAGCAAAGGCGGCGAAGTTCGCCTCATCGTGCCGCTGCCCGAATATGGCCGCGAACTAGAAATCATCTTGCCTGGCAAGTTCGACGTATCGCCCTCACAAGCGGGCATTCTCTCGACCGTGCCCGGCATTTCAGCTGTGGCCGAAGTTTAAATTTGCCGGTTCATACCGGCGCGCGGCGGACGGCGACGACGGTGGTGTTATCCTGATGCGGATCGCGCAGCGCTTCGACGGCGCGGATCAGGGCTTTGGCGACGGCGTCGGCGCCATCGTCAGCGTAGGCGGCAACGATGCGTTCGATTTCAGTGGGCTCCAGCGAATTGACGCCGTCACTGGCCAAGATGACGTAGTCGCCCGGCTCAACCCGCAATGGCTTTCCAGAAAAGTCGACAAGATCGAGGTCATCGCCGGTCACGGCCGAGCGCAGCATATGACGGCGCGGATCGCGGCGCGCGGCTTCAGACGTCATCCGGCCCTGTTCGACCATGCGGTCAAGTTCAGGCGCCAGCGAGTGGTCCTCATTCAGAACCGCTATCTCGCCGCCCCGGTAGAGAAATAGCGGACTATCGCCGACACTCACCCACACGACGCCTTCGGTCTTGAAGATGACGCCAACAAGTGTTGAGCCCATGCCATTGAGCAAAGGATTGTTCGAGACTTTGTCAGCGATGGCGTCATTGGCGGCGTGGAGCCCTGCGGCTAGCCGGTCGTGAACATCGCCGTCGAGCAAGGCAACTGATTTGATAAACTCCTCGCATGCCATGCGGCTGGCCAAAGCGCCGCCAGCGTGGCCGCCCATTCCATCAGCAAGCACCGCTACCATTTCAGGTTCGCGGCCGTCAGCCGTCAGCGAGGCGGGGAGCATTGCATCCCCACCCGGCCAAATCAGCGCGGAATCTTCTTGATAATTGCGTGCGCCCTGTGTGGTGCACGCACCGTACTCGAATGGCTGCATTAGTCTTTCTGTGGCGCGATGGCAGACCAGTCAAAATCGGGTCCGCAGAACGGCACGAACACCAACTGCGTGCGGCCAACCGTGATCACATCCATGGCTGACAGGCTGATAGCACCCGCGGGGCGTTTGTCATTCACAGACACAACATTGGTCTTGGCTAGATTTGGCACGAACAGGAACGAGCGCTCGGCAGAGTCGTAGCGGACATAAGCCTGCTCTTCCGATGAAATCGCGTCATCGCCGAAATCGAGAGCGATGCGATTACTATCTGCGCGGCCGACCGTATTGTTACCTTCGAAAATCGGCCGGTACTGGCCCATGCCTGGACCGCCCACGACAACCAGCCAGCCGACAACTGGATCCTGATCGAAGTTGCCGCGCTTGATCGGCGTTTTTCCGCGCACAAGCTGGGTGCGCGCTGGCGCCTCTGGCAATCGTGCGCCACTGCCACGCACAACACGTGTTGTTGGATCGGCATCGGGATGGCGTTCAAGTAGGACCGGTGCGCGCGCTTCTCGTGCGGCTTCAGCAGCTGAAACCGGCGGCTTAGCAGCCGGCTCGGCAGGTGGTTCGCTGACAGCCACGGCAATGGGGGTCGCAGGTCCTGGAGACGCGTTTCCGGCAAACCTAATCATGTTGAGATGTCCTGTGTCGTCGCGGCTGGCAGCCGCCAATGCATCTTTAAGCGATCCGAGTAACCGGCCGCCGCGCGAGCCTGACGCGCCCGCTGGGCCACCAGGTAGTGTTGAATTTTTGGATGTCATGTCGTGTTGCGGTCCCACTTGTTGTGCTGCGGCTCTGTTCCGATCTTCCGAGACCGGCGGCGCAAAACAGTTTTTACTCGTTCCTGGCTTGCTATTGGCACCCCATTTTCTCAAAACTGGTACAAGCTGCCATTTTGATGATGCTGACGCCGTCCTGCCGCGTCCTATTTCTCGCGCACTAAAGATCAATTCGAGTTGATAGCCTGTTTATCATCTGAGGCAGCAAAATGGCCGATTGACGTCGCTCCCATGAAATATTCATCGGGTTCATCGCCCGTCGCGCGCCACAATCGGCGAGCATAAGCGCTGGACCCGATTCTAGTACCTCGACTCTTTAGGACAGATGCTGTCCATGCTTGCGGCTAAACCCAATGTTGCTGTTCGCGATCAAAACCGCATGACAAATCTCGTCGCCTTGCAAAATGGCACTGAACTCGCTGGTGATTACCGGATCGAGCGCGTGCTCGGTGCGGGCGGATTTGGTATCACTTACCTTGCCGATGAGTTGGCGCTTAACCGGCCGGTGACAATTAAAGAATATTTCCCGTCTGATTTCGCCGCACGTAGCGATGGCAGCGAAGCGGCACCGCGCTCCGAGCAATGCGCTGGCGATTACCGCTGGGGTCTCGACCGCTTTATCGAAGAAGCGCAGACGCTGGCCAAGTTTTCACACCCCAATATCGTCCGCGTCTATCGCTACTTCCGCGCTAATAACACTGGCTACATGGTTTTGCATTTCGAGGAAGGCCAAAGCCTCAAGGCTTGGTTGAAAGGGCTTGGCCGCGCGCCACGGCAAAAAGAATTAGATCAGATTGTTGCTCCTTTGCTGGATGCGCTCGAAAGCATTCACCGCAGCGACTTCCTGCATCGCGACATCGCGCCCGACAATATAATCATCCGCAAAGATGGCCAGCCTGTACTGATCGACTTCGGCTCGGCGCGGGGCGAACTTGCGGCTCAGTCGCGGACCGTTTCTGCTTTAGTGAAGCCCGGCTACTCACCCTACGAGCAGTATGCCGAGACATCGAGCCAGCAAGGCGCATGGACCGATATCTACGCGCTGGCGTCGACGTTGTATCACGCCGTGACAGGCAAACGGCCGCCTGATGCGCCGTCACGCATGATCCGTGATGAAATTGTGCCGGCCCGCGAGGCCGCAGTCGGCGCCTACCGGGCCGGGTTCTTAAAGGCCATCGACAAAGCCTTGGCATTAAATATCACAGCCCGGCCACAGTCGGTCGCTGAATGGCGCGGCATGCTGCTGGCGCCAGATCCGGTTGCCGAAGCCGCCGTTGGCGGTTCCGGATGGTTCTCACGCACGCTTGGCAAGCGCGCCAAGCGCGACGAGGCCGCGGCCTCCGATGGCGCCAAGCTCGATCCAGCCTCCAATGTGCCGCCGCCACCTGACGCGCCGGGTCCGCAAGGTCAGATCCTCGACTTCGTCGACAATATGCAAAAGCGCAACGCGGCAAAGGCCAACGTTGAAGCGGATGCAACTCCTGCAATTCCTGCAGCACCTGCTGCTCAGGGCAGCACTGTAAAAGTCGCGGCCCCGCCGCCAGCGCCGTCGTTTTTCTTCAAGCGCAAGGCGGCAGAACCAGCCACACCAGCAGATCCTGCAGTTAAAACGATGCCAGCACCGGCCGTCAAATCAGCGCCGCCATCGAAACCGAAGCGCGACCTTGTTCCGGCTCCGCTGCCTCGCGTTCTCGTGCGCGCTGAACCACGCACTCCGCCAAAGCCGAAGCTCGGATGGTTCCGCCGCACCCGCAGCGTGCGTCCGCTCATATTCAAAGGCTTGATCGCACTTGGCGTCGCCAGCGGCTTCGTCGCCATGCAAAATCAATTGCCGGATTTCAATCGCTCGTCGCGGACAGTAACCGGTTCCATCGCCACGCTTTCGGCTCAAAACCTTTTGCCGCTCAACGAAGTCGCGGCACATACCGGTGCAGCGACGCATGTCCTCTATACAAGTGATGGACGCACAGTCCTGACAACCGGCCAGGACGGCACGCTCAAGATTTGGTCGGCACCATCGTTTAACGTCCAGCACGCGATTGTTTTGGATGACGGACCGGCAACGTCTCTTGCTGTATCAGGTAATAAAGCGCTGACCGGTCATGCCAACGGCCGCGTCGTGCTGTGGGATATCACAAGCGGCCGCCGTATCGGCAGCTTCAAGCGTAATGACGCCGAAGTTTGGAGCGTTGCCTTCCTGGACACCGACAACCGGTTCGCTGCCGCCAGCCACGATTGGAAAGTCGCGATCTGGAATACCAGCGCGACCGAACCCGTCCACATCATTGATGCGCACAACAACGCCGTGCAAACGGTCGCCTACGCCAACACGCCGCGCGGGCCGCTGCTCGTCACCGGCAGTGCAGACAAGTCCGTCAAATTATGGAAGGGCGACAGCTTCGAAGCCGTGCGCCGCTATTCCGGCCATCGTGATTTTGTCTCGACACTCGCGATCCGGCCCGATGGCTCGTCTTTCGCGTCGGCCGGGCTTGACGGCAATATCCGGATTTGGTCGGCGAAATCGCAATCAACACTGCGCCGACTTTACGGCCACAAGGGCCGCGTCGGCGGCTTGGCGTTTGCGCCATCCGGCGACCTACTGGTCTCGGCTGGAGATGACGGCAAAGTCAGGCTTTGGGATTTGAAGGGTGGCCGCGCAGCGCGCGTGTTGCCCGGCACGATTGCAGTCCAGAACGCGGTTTCTGTGTCATCTGACGGCACCCGCATTATCGCCGCTGGCGCTGATGGAAAGTTGCACGTCTGGGCGATGCCAATTGTCAGGGTCGCCGGACATTAGTGAGCCGCCTCCCAATTGCTCGGAAGGCAGCACACTCACTTTTAGTATTTGACGGTCAACTTGATGTCGGCGCCGTGCTGGTCGCTGTTTTCGCCGAAGTGGCCATCGTAGTTGATGCGCAGATCAAAGCCATCCTTGCCGAACATCTGAATGCCGGCCGAAAGATCGGCAAACACGTCGTCGAAGCGTGAGGTGGTCAGGAACGACCCGCCCGCTGCACCGGCAAAGTGCGTCGCGGTTGTGAAACCGTCTTCGCTCAAGAACGTAACGCCGGCTTTCATGTAGGGACGGAATGTGAGTTCTCCAGTTGAAAGCGTCGAGCCGATTTCAACTGCGGGGCTTGTAGAGTAGAGCGTTTCACTAAACCCATCGACCACCAGGTTGAATGCTCCGGCTCCCGTTTCCGAGTATCCGCCGACACGCACGTGGCTGACACCGACGTCCACCATCGGCGTCATATAGAAGCCGGTGGCCCCGAACGAATACGAGAACCGGGTGACGCTATCGATCATCGATACGTCAGTGCCGCTCACCGCGACGGCCGTCAAGCCCGGCAGATTGATGTTGCGATTGAAATCCAGATCGCCGCCGCCGCCTGTGACAGAGCTCGAGATCTTGAACGCGCCCATCACCCACTTGGCGACGCCGCCAACTTGCCACCAGGTGCCGTCCGACGTGGTCGTGCCATTGATTATCGAGCTGCTGTCTTCGAAGGATGCGCCAAGTCCGCCCCACATGTCTTGACCGAGCGTGGTTTGGAAGCCACCCGAGACGCCGCCGGTATGGCTCGCAACATTGGCGAAGTCACCGTCCTTACGCTGGCGGAAGGTGCGCACAGCAGGCTTCGCCCATAAGCACGACGTTTCGCGCTGTTGCGAGAAGTCGCCGTCTGCAACTGGACAGCTGCGGAGTGACATGGCCAACGCGCCCGAGGTTTCAATCGCGCCTTGCGCCGCCCCTCCGGCACCATTGGTATAGAGCTGCTCGGCGATGGCCGCGACCGCGTCTGCGTCTGCCGCGTTGAACAGGGCTGTGAATGCGGGCTCGAGACCTGACGGGAGATCGCTTTGCCCACCCAACAGAAAGCGTACAACGGAATTCTGGTTGGGAGACAGGCCAAGTTTGTCGAGTGGACCACCGCTGTCGACTTCGATCACATCGATACCGAGCCGGACCGTGTTGGCATTGGGATAAAGCAGCGTGTAATCGATCAGCGCCGTGTCGACGACCGTTAAGCCCTTGACTTTGACGCCACCTTCTGCCGTCAAAACCGTGACTTGCTTGGCTGGATGCGAAGCGTCGAAGTTCAACAAGTTGGGCGTGATTTTTCCGCCGAGCGTAGCCGTACCGGAACTGGCCGGGAACGCCATATTGGCATGTGGTGCTGATCGGGTTGGGTCAGCGCTGGCCACAACATTGATAATATCAGAGGCGCCAGCCTTATGATCGACATCAACGCCGATCTGGCCGTTGTCGCTCTGGATCAAGTCACCAGTCACGAACGTGACGCCGATTTTGCCAGCACCAGCTGCGTTGATCGTGCCGTCGTTGGTCAGCGTGCCGCCAAACAATTGAACAGTCTCGCCACTGTTGAACAATCCGGTGCCGAGATTGTTGAATTCACTCGTAGGGGAGCGCGAGCTGAGTTCAACCGATCCAGTGATGGTGCCAGCGTTGTTAAGCACCGCGCCCTTACGGCCATAGACCGTGACTACATTGGCATCGAGCCCTGAAGCCTTGACGTTACCGCCTGCTTCAACTGAGACTTTAACTGAGCCGTCGTCTGAAAACGCCTGGATTGCATCGGCTCGTTCGCCACGAGTGGTAACACTCCCCGAGACGGTGACGGACGCATCGCCGCCATTGCCATCGCCATCATCAGCACGGGCTACAATACCAATTGCATTCCTGCCCGTGGTCGAGATTTTGCCAGCGTTGGCAACGGAGACATCGCCGCCGTAACTAAAGACGTTGATGCCAGCAATATGGTCCGAGGTGGTTGAGATCGATCCGCTCTTGGTATTGGTGACGGAGATATTGCCATAGCGGCTGTTGCGCGCCACGATCGCGCCA
Organism: Hyphomicrobium sp.; assembly: GCA_031380225.1. GTDB lineage: Bacteria > Pseudomonadota > Alphaproteobacteria > Rhizobiales > Hyphomicrobiaceae > JANNFX01. The sequence goes on along the minus strand of JANNFX010000163.1, from coordinate 4,877 downwards.
TTGCCTTTCGGACCGGAGACCGAAATCTTACCGGAGTTCGTGATAGAGATTTTGCTGTTGCTGCGAAGTTCGGCGGAGATCGCACTTGCGCCATAACCGCTGGTCGCAATGTCGCCAGTCGACGTGATCGTAATCGCGCCGCCGCCGTAACCACCCATAATCTTGCATCCAAAAGCACTCGCCTCTTCAACCTGCTTTCCGCATCCGCCACCACCGCCTAGGGCAAAAATGCCATGCGCATCGTCGCCGGTCGTTTTGATCGAAGCAGCATTGGTGATTTTCGTTTCGCCGGCTGCGCGCGTGGAAATGCCGTGCGAATAATCACCTTCAGTTACAATTGCGCCCTTGTTGGAGATGGTAATATCGCCACTTCTGTACGTCCGCGCCGTAATGCCTGAACCATAGCTATCGGACAACGTGATCTTGCCGGTGTTCAGAATTTCAATTGCAGCGTTGTCAGTCCGGGCTGAAATGCCGAAGTTCCCGGAAGTGATATCGCCGCTCGACGTGATGGTCACCGCGCCTGAACCAACGTCGCCACGGCTGATGGCAAAGATGCCGCCATTTGTGGCGCTGATGTTACCTGACGAAATGATGGTGATCGTGCCGCCCTTGCCGCGCCCGCCATACGAATAATAATTAGACCCATAGCCACCGTCGCCTCCATTGCCGCCGCGGCTTTCTGCGACGATGCCCGATGCGCCGTCGCCCGTGACAGTAATTTGCGCCTTCGAGTTGACAGTGACCGCGCCGCCATCGCCACCGGTGCCGCCCGTGCCTGAGGTGCCATCAGTTCCCTGGTAACCGCCGCTACCGTAAGTCCCAGAACTCGAGAAGCCGCCGTAGCCACCGCTGCCGCCTTCGCCCCGCTCGCCTCCGTTTCCTCCTTGGCCACCGCTGCTGCGGGCGTCGATCCCGTGCGCATAGTCGCCAGATGTCTGCAGCTTGCCGGCCGTGGTGGTGATCGAGACAAAGCCGCCCTTGCCACCAGTGCCTCCTACTCCGCCCGCGCCACCATCGCCGCCTGCGCTGCCGTCTCCGCCATTGGCAGAAAAGCTGCCGCCGCCATCGCCGCCGCGGCCACCATCGCCACCACGGCCACCGTCTGCGCCGCTGCCGCCGGTGCTATTCGCCGAAACAGCATGAGACCCATAGCCGGTGGTGGCGACATCGCCCGACGAGGTTATGACAACAGCACCACCGCCCGTGCCGCTTGCACCATTTACGCCATCGCCGCCCTTGCCACCTGCGCCTCCTGCGGTGCCGTCCGATGAATAGTTGTAACTGCCGGGAGCACCGGCGGTACCCGCCACACCGTTTGCGGCGGTGGTTCCGTCGGCACCATTCGACGTGCCCTGGATGCCAGCGGCGTATAAGCCGGTTGTTGCGATATCGCCGGAGTGGACGATGGTCACGCCGCTGGGCGACGTAACCGAGATGCCGGCTGCATCAATCGTGTTGATCTTGAACGCACCCAACGTGCTGTCGAGGCTGGCCGCTGCATCGTTGCTGGGCCGCAAAAAAATCCCGGGCCTACCTGTGGCCGGGGCAATGTCGGCCGTCAAATCCTTGACCACAAGATTGGGCGGAACTGGAACAGCGCCACCGAGGCTTGGAGATATCCCACTGCTGTGGTTCATCGTACAAGTCAGCGTTTTCGTCGCCGCAGTGTAAGTATAACTGCCGCCGCTGAGGCTGCATGCGCCGCTGGCCAGCGCGCGGCTTGCCGTCATCGTCCACATCGCACCGGCCGCTACACCGCCGAGAAGTGCGCGATGCCAAGTCTGGTTGGCTAGGTTGGTGAAATTTGCCGAGCCCTGCCCAGCCTCATTACTGTAATTGTATGAAATTCGCTCCGGTGGCTGAGCTTGGCTGTTTGTGCGGACGCAGTTGCTGATGATCGCGCCGCCGATTAGCGCGCGATTTTCGTTGCTGTTCATAGAATTATGCCCCCGCACATCAGAGTCTTGCCAGACTCGAAATGACTTAGCGTCAAACGCGGTACAACTGTTGTCCTGTAAATGAATACAATCGATTCGGACAGGATATTGAGTGTACGGTGTATAAATCATGTGACCAATGAGTTGTTTTTGCCAGCCCTGCCGATCGTCAGAACGATCTACGGTTGATCTGACGTTATTAGGCTGCCACTTGCAGGTGTGGCCAGCGCCGATCCTATCGAATTGTCCAGAAAACGTGCCCGCGAAATGGCCGTTCAGGGATGACCAGCGCGGCGTCCGGGAAGCAGGGCAAATCTGCCGCTGACGGGGCACGTCTGGCTTGCAATTGCCCGGCACGCCGCCTATGCGCAAAAGTGACAGAACACGCAAATTGCTCTGCGGGAATTTTGCCCTGGCCAATTGTGTGCGATTGCGAGACGTCCTTCAGACCAGGAAACCAGATCGTGAGTGAGCCGGCCGTTGAGACTGCGCCTCCCGCCGAACCGCAATCAACAGAACCGGCGCGCATCACATGTTCGCGCGGGCTCGCGGACTGGCTGTTGCGCCACAAAGTCAGCCTCGCATTCACGTCCTATCAATCCGGCCGGCTGTATCTGATCGGCGTCGATGCCACCGGCGCTGTCTCATTCCACGAGCGCTTCCTCGCTCGCGCCATGGGGCTTTGGTGCGACGGCCAACGTCTTCTGGTCTCGACACTGTTCCAGATTTGGCGATTTGAGAACATTCTCCGCTCCGGCGAGACAATTGATGGCGCTGACCGCCATTTCGTACCGCGCGTCGCCCACACAACCGGCGATATCGACGTGCATGAAATCGGTGTCATGACTGACGGCCGCATCGTGTTCGTCAACACCGCTCATTCTTGCCTGGCGATGCTGAGCCAAACACATTCGTTCAAGCCCTATTGGGTGCCGCCCTTCATTTCTAAACTTGCTGCTGAAGACCGCTGTCATCTCAACGGGCTCGGGATGCGCGATGGTATCCCGGCCTACGTCACAACCGTGTCGCGCAGTGATGTCGTCAACGGATGGAGAGAGCGGCGCGCCGAGGGCGGCTGTGTTATCGACGTCCGCGACAACTCGATCGTGACTGAAAAACTTTCAATGCCGCATAGCCCGCGCTGGATCGACGGCCGGTTGTGGGTTTTGAATTCCGGCACAGGCCATATTGGTATAGTCGATCCGGCGAGCGGAGCCTTTGAGCCGCACGCGTTCTTGCCGGGCTTCATGCGTGGCTTCGCATCCCACAATGGGTTCGCGATCGTTGGTCTTTCAATGCCACGAAACGGCACATTCACAGGCCTCGCGCTTGACGGCGAACTCAAAAAGCGCGATGCGGCGCCCTGGTGCGGCGTGCAAATTATTGAAGCCCGCACCGGCGACGTCGTGCAATGGATCCGTCTCGAAGGCCCGGTCAGTGAGTTGTTCGATGTCGCCGTACTGCCCGGCGTTCGCAAGCCAACCGCGACCGGATTTCTGACCAATGACATCCACACCATGATCACGATTGAAACGTGACGTTGATTGGGACGGAGTGTCCCCAGGACTACAGCGCAGACAATCGAATCAGAAATTTGGTGGGCCCGGCAGGGATCGAACCTGCAACCAGGCGGTTATGAGCCGCCAGCTCTAACCATTGAGCTACAGGCCCGATCCGGGATCGGCTGCCTTCCGATGCACCAAATCGGAGTGATTGTCGAGACCGCTGTGCCGCAGCAATTTCCAAGACTTTTGGTCTCCCACACCGGCCGTGCGATACGGCAGCAACTGATTAACCGGTGGCCACGTCGAACAGCAATTTGACATTCAAGATCACGATAATCGCCGCGACAATGGTGGCGATGCCGGTGAGCCAGCGCGGCGCTATCAGTTCGCCCATCTTGGCGCGATCGGCGGTGAACAGCACAAGCGGGATGACCGCGAACGGCAGCTGAAAGCTCAAGATGACTTGGCTCAGGATCAACAGTTTTCCAGCTTCACTGCTGCCATAATAAAAGATCACGATCACAGCCGGCACGATGGCAACGGCGCGCGTCAACAGACGGCGGAGCCACGGCGCGAGGCGTACGTTGATAAAACCTTCCATCACCGCTTGGCCCGCAAGCGTCGCGGTTACGGTTGAGTTAAGGCCGCAGCATAAAAGCGCGATCGCAAACAGCGACGGGGCAATCGAGGCGCCGACCAGCGGCATCAACAAGCTATGGGCCTCGCCCAGATCGGAGATGTCCATCTTTCCAGCGGTATGAAACGTTGCCGCCGCCAAAATAAGGATCGAGGCGTTGATCAACAATGCGAACATGAGAGCGAACGTCGAATCAAACGTCGCCAGATTGAGTGCGCTGCGTTTCTCTGGAAGGCTGTCGCCATAGGCACGCGTCTGAACAATGGCAGAATGAAGATAAAGATTATGCGGCATGACAGTTGCGCCGATAATGCCGAGCGCGAGGTAGAGCATGTCCGGGTTGCGGACGATGTCAGTTGTCGGCACAAAGCCCTTGATGACATCGCCCCAGACCGGGCCTGCCAGCGCCAGCTGGATCGCGAAGCAGCCTGTTATGATGACCAACAGCGCCACCACAAAGGCTTCGATCCATCGGAAGCCTAGGTTTTGCAGCCACAAAATCAAGAACACGTCGAGCGCGGTCAGAACAACACCCAGTTCGAGTGGGATGCCAAATAGCAAATAAAGCCCGATGGCAGTGCCGATGACTTCGGCCAGGTCCGTTGCGCAGATCGCCAACTCGGCTAGGATCCATAATACGATCGAGACCGGTTTCGAATAGGCATCGCGGCACGCCTGCGCAAGATCGCGGCCCGTCGCAATGCCGAGCCGCGCACACAGCGATTGCAAGATAATCGCCATGATGTTCGAGAGCAGGGCCACGAACAACAGCGCGTAGCCGAATTTCGAGCCGCC
>JANNFX010000155.1:0-15746 GCA_031380225.1 Hyphomicrobium sp. | reverse complement strand
CTGCATTGCGAGACGCTCGCTCAATTTTGCTTTGTAAACGATCAAGTTCCGGCCCAGCTTCGATCCCGGACCACAAGGTGTGCGGATCGGCGCCGCCAAACAAACCTGTGCCAATAATCCGCAATGAAAACACCGGAACTTCAATTCTCGATAGCTCATCGGCGAATTCATCGGCAATGTGATTGCCGATATCGCCGGCGAATCTGAGTGTTAAATGCAAATCCTCTTCATCGACCCACTTGGCGCCAGACAGCGGCACCTCCAATGCAGCTAGGTCACGCTTCACGGTTTGCGGAAGCTCCAAACCTGCGAACAAGCGCAACATAGCCAATTCCTCACACTTCGAGGCAGGTTACATCAACCGAGCCGCTCACGGAACTGCTTATAGCCATAGCGCTTGAGGACTTGGTAGTTGCCATCCAAGTCAAGCATGGCCATGTCCGGCAGCGGCGTGCCGTTGAAGATATTATTCTTCACAAATGAATATTGCATCATATCCGTGAATATCAAGGTGTCGCCAACTTTGAGGCGCTTCTTGAAGCTGTATTCGCCGATGATGTCACCGGTCATGCAGGTCTTACCGCCAAGTATATAGTTGTGTGCGTGCTGGCCCGGCTCGCCAGCGCCAATGATGGACGGTGTGTAGGGCACTTCCAAAACATCCGGCATATGAGTTGACGCCGAGGTGTCGAGAATGGCGATGTCTTTCTCGTTGCGTGTCAGTCCGATGACACTTGCGACCAGATAGCCGGTGTTGACCACCAAGCCCGCGCCGGGCTCCAATATAACATTGACATTAAATTCGGCCCGGAAGGATTTGATGGCAGCGATCAATTTCGCCACATCATAACCCGGCTTATTGATGAAATGGCCGCCGCCGAAGTTCACAGTTTTCACGCGGCGAATGTACGGCGCCAACGCCTTGGCGACATGCTCGATCAAGCCAACCGAACCATCGGCGAGCGATTCACAAAGGGTGTGGGTATGGATCAAATCGATCTCATCCCATGGCAATTGATCGACGTCGCTCAAGACCGTGCCAAAGCGTGAGCACGGCGCACACGGGTCATACAGCGCGCCGCCGAGCGTTGCATTGGAAAAGCCGGGATTGATGCGAACCCCAACCTCGATGTGCTTTTTCTTTTTCACAACGGGCAGGAAGCGCGCAATCTGTTCAGGCGAATTAAAATAAATATGATCGGCTAGTTTGGTCAGCCGCTCAACTTCGCCCGGCACATAGGCCGGCGCGTAAACGTGTACTTCCTTGCCGAACTCTTCTCGGCCGAGACGCGCCTCATACTCGCCAGACGCCGTGGTGCCATCCAAGGTCTCGCGCATCATCGGGAAGGCAGCAGGCATGGCCCACGACTTGGTCGCGAGTAAAACTTTGCAGCCGGTGTGTTTCTTGATGCGCGCCGCTGTTGCGACATTCTTTTTGAGTGCCGCCATGTCCAGGACGTAGGCTGGGGTGCGGATATCTGCGGGAAGTTTTGGTGTGGACATTGCGTTCTCCCCCTCGCTGAGCTCAATGCGAAGCAAGGGATGGCCGGTGAATTCAAGGCCGGGCTTATTGCACCGCCGGCCGGCGACGTCCATGGCCGCCGTAAAAGTCAGTTTAGCCGTGGGTTACCGTTAAGTAGGCCGAAAGACGGGTTCCCACTTCTACCTCAGGTGTATAAATATTGCACTGCAATATGATTTGGGACTGTCCAATGCAAATCCGTCCACGACGTAGTGTTCTTTACATGCCGGGTTCCAACGCGCGCGCTATGGAAAAAGCTAAAAACCTGGCGGCTGATGCGCTGATCCTTGATCTTGAGGATTCGGTCGCGCCGGAACAGAAGGTCGCTGCCCGTCAGCAGGTTTGTGAGACCGTGCGCGAAGGTGGCTATGGCCGCCGGGAATTGGTCATTCGCCCGAATGCCCTCGACACACCGTGGGGCACCGCTGATTTCCTAGCTGCTGCCGCGGTCAGTCCCGACGCCATTCTGATTCCCAAAGTCGCTCAGCCTGGCGACATCACGAGCGCAGCCAAGCTGCTAAAGTCCGTCAACGCGCCTGAAAAGACCAAGCTTTGGGCGATGATAGAAACGCCGCAGGCAATATTGAATGCCCGCGAAATTGCCGCCACCGCCTCCGATCCAGACAACCGTTTGGTTTGCTTGGTCATGGGCACCAACGACTTGCTGAAGGAATCCCGCGCCCGGGCATTGAACAACCGAATCGCCGTCATCCCCTGGCTGGCGATGACTGTGGTTGCGGCGCGTGCCTACAAGCTCGACATCATCGACGGCGTCTACAACGACTTTAACGACGATCCGGGGTTCCGCGAAGAATGTGAAAACGGCCGCACACTCGGCATGGATGGCAAAACGCTGATCCATCCGAATCAGATTGGCCCTTGCAATGCCAGCTTCGCGCCGGCCGAAGAGGAGATCGCCTGGTGCAGGAAGATCATCGAGGCATTCTCACGGCCCGTAAATGACAGCAAAGGCGTCATCACAGTTGACGGCAAAATGGTCGAGCGATTGCACCTTGTGATGGCCAAGCGCACCGTCGCAATTGCAAATGCCGTGGTCGAAATCGAGGAATGGTTTTAAGGAGTCACGGGTGGCTTGGGCGCTTCGACGTCGGGATGCGTTGCCGGGCCGGCAGCTGTCGAGGGTTGCGCCGCAGGAGTAACTGCTACGGGCGCGCGCTTCTTGGGTAGCGTTAGAAGCCCGTTTTTGACCAGAAAACTGGTAACAATATCGAGAACCGGAGCACGCCAGCGCAGTGGCTTTGCAATGGCTGTGAGAAGGCCCATATGGCCAATGCCGTCCAACTCGTGCTGTTCGACTTGGTCGCCTGCTGTCTCAAGCGCCTTGGCGAAATCGCGCATGTTGGTGAGTTTCACCGTCTCATCGCCGGTTCCGTGGAGGAGTAGCGTTGGCGGTGCTCCTTCCTTAACGAATGCAATCGGCCGCGCCTCGTCGGAATTCTTCAGTCCATGGAACACGTCTTTGACCGACGCAGTGGTTGTTGGATCAAACGCATATGGCCCAGCTAAACCGATCAGTGCAGCCGGCTTCGCCATACCCGGGTTGCGCTTGGCCAGGTAACTTGTGTCAAGGGTCAGAAGAGCGGCCATGTTGGCGCCTGCCGAATGTCCCATGACAATGATTGGCCGCGGTGGGCCGGTTTTCTGAATTGCCAGATTGACCCACACCCAGCGATAGGCGTCGGCAGCGTCATCCATGAATTTTGGAAACCTGACGCTCGGATAAAGCCGGTAATCTGGAATGACAACTGTCAGCCCGCGCTTAGCCAAAGACGTGCCGACAAACCGGTACTGGCCGCGGTCACCTTGCTGCCAGCTGCCACCGTAGAGGAACAAAACTATTGGCGCCTTCTCAGCTGCTGCATATCCGGCTGGATTGCGCTTCGAACTGCGTAGCGGTTTGTAGACGTCGAGAACCCGTCGCGAGCCCGTGCCATATGAAATTGCGGGCATCACCCGCACGCCGCCGTCGGCAGCGACCCGGTTGAATAGGGCGCCGATCACCGACACATAATTGGCGCGGCCGGTATAGACCACGATAGCAGCAGCCGTAATCAGGCCACCGAGGACCACCAAAGCAACCAAAGTGCTCGGCCTTTTAAAAAATGACGGCGGATCGTTCAGCATCTGCATGTTGACTGTAGTTTGGCAGAACCGTCAGCAGCCCGTCCAGCCCATGTTACGTAAATAGAGCTATTCGCAGCCGCTACAAAATCACATCGCCGGGGCCAAAGCCGTGCAGGTGGACTATCTGCAATTGAAAGTCCGGCCGGCCGTCGCCGTTGATATCGGCTGAGAGCACTAGCCCGCCCGCCGTTTTCTGGTAACGAAGTTCGCCAGCCTCTTTGTGAAACGATTGAGACCCGATCCATATGAAGTCCTGGTTTCCCGGCTTGCGGCTGTTGGCGTCGAGCGTCATTACGTCGATTTTATCGATGCCGCGTTCGAAATCTGTAATTACATCGCGGCTCATGGCGGATCGGCCGCTTTCGGCCCTGACATTGAAGTCGAAGATATCGCGACCGGTGCCTCCCGTCAGGATGTCATGTCCGCGGCCGCCGGATAGGGTGTCGTTGGCAGTGCCGCCGGCGAGCGTATCGTTGCCGCCAAAGCCAAACAGAATGTCGTTGCCGCCGAGCGACACTAAGGAATCATCGGCGCCGGTACCCGCAACAATATCAGCGTGTGTTGATACCCCGGCCGCATTGGTGACAGGCGACGAGATACGGTCGAGATCGCGGTCACGCGCGACATACGGGATAAATCCATCGGACTGGGCACGCTCAATGAACAACCCCATTTTGTAAATGTCGGTGACGTAGTCGACTGCAAACACCGGTTTGCCGTTAGCGAGGAAATCGCGCTGCAAGGCGTGGATCAAATACGTGTCGGGCTGGAAGCCATTGTTTTCATCGGCGGTGCCGTTGCGCAGATACATATCTTCTATGGCGATGGCACCGATCGCATTGAGGTACGCAGCCTTGCGCACTGGGTCGGTGTCTTCAAGCGCGTCAAGGATCAAACCGCCGTTTTGAGGGATCACGAAAAAATCGGGATTGGTGAGGCGCGCGTGTGCCGTCATATCGACGATAAAGTCGATCATGCGCTGCGCGGCATCTTTCTCGTCGTTGAGTGCGGGATCTCCTGCCCGGCGCTGTGCAGCGGGCAATTGGGCGGCCCAAAAATAGTATGCATCGACAATATCGAGATAGGCGCTATCGAATCCCTGCGCGACGATGCGATCGAGAGCACCTGTCCCGGCATTGTTGAAGATGTGGTTCTGCCAGTCTGGGTCCCAATACCTGACATTGCGGCCTTCGGGCCAATCTGGGTTGACCGGCCCCATCCAAGATGGAGCTTGCGAGGTCAGTGGGCTATTCGCATGGCCGTTCTTTGTCCAGGCCTTATTCCAATCGTCGCGAAAATCGTTGACTTCACCGATTGAAACATACGCCGACGTCACCGCCCCGCCCGGCTTGTTCTCGATGGCATTAATTTCCGCCACTGTGTGGGCGGTAGCATTGTGCCCGTTTCTCGTGGGATCGATGACGACCAGACCGTGACCGCTGGTCGCGAATGGAATTGGATCAAGCGGGTTGCCATTGAGGCCCTGCAGTTGATAGCCCCAACTATCAACGGTCATCAGGCCATGGTTAGTCTGGAATGACGGCATGGTTATCCTCAAGTGGTGGCGAAAATTACAACGCTGAACTTAAGAGTCGCTTTACGCCAACACTTTCGATCGAGGCATAGTCCCGGTTCTTACGGATCAACCGGCCTGGCAGATTTCCGCCGCCTTGGCCAAAGCGACGTCTTTGCTTGGAAATTCACCCGCAATTTCGGCGCCGGGCGGTTGGGTCTTGAGGAAACTAGCAGTCATGCTCTGCTCAAAACCTTCGAGGACTCCGAGCACCACAAAGAGCGGCTCGCCTGCCGGTGTTTTTGACTTCACCAGAACAGTCTTGCTGCCACTGCCGTAGCTGGCTGCCTTGATGTGGCAGGGAGCAGCGGGCGCCATGCCGAGACCAGATGGCGGCCGCGTTGCAGGCTTTACCACAGCAGCAGGAGCAGCAGAATGAGGTGGAGCGGCAGCTACCGGAACATTGCCTTCGGAGACCGCAGCAACTGGGATTAGGCTTGGCAACGGATCGGAAGCCTCGCTCCTGGTTTCAGATGCAACATCTGGCTCTAGCGGAGCAACGGCGAGTGCCGGGATAGCAGCAGCGGCCGCGCTTGGCTTCTGTTGCAGGCCGGGTTCAGCCCACACTGTTCGAACAGCGGTTTCACGGCGGGCGACAGGAACAGGCGCCGCAACTATTTTTGGCGCTGGCGGAAAAGTGGCCAGTTCGCCAGTCGCGGGCGCAACAATGCGCGCAGGTGCATTGGACATTGGAGCCTTTGACAGAGCTTCAATTTCCGCAACGGTTTTGGCCTGAGGACGCTGCTTCACGTTTGCGACGGGTTTAACTGGCTTCGGTGCCACGCTGACGGGCGCGGGTTTTGCTGCGGACCACGGCAATTGCTCAAGACCGGCGGCGGGTGCTTTGACTTCAACGGCGCGTAGAGTGCCGCCACCTTTGCAGTAGTCACGCATGAATACGTTCGCGGTCCAAGAAATCGACGAGCCATATTTTGGATCAACGGCCCACCGGCGGGCAAGGTCAGAATACGTCACCGGCCGGTTCAGCTTCTCTGAAGCTTCTATGATGTCGTCTTGCTTTAACTTGGTGCGTGGTGCGACGGGATCAACGATGCGTTCGCCAGAATAGGCAACCAAATGTTGGATATGACCGAGCACACCAGACTTCACATCCGGAAAACTGTCGCCCGGAACGCCGCCGCCTGTGGTGCCAATGCCAGCAAAATTATTCTGCTTAGGATTGACGTCGCCCCAGCGGCCATTGCCCTGCTTGTAGGTGAGAAAGTTGGTCTCGACCGCCATTTGGAAGAAGGCATAGTCCCAGCGGACGCGCCAGCCTTCGCCATATTTTTTGTAATGCTGAGCGATGTCCAGAAAGCTTTTGTCTGGCATGCTGTTGCGACTTTTCAGAAATGCCATCAACCGCTCAGGCGTGACGCAGGCTGGGACTTGGTTGGTGCCCATCATCCGGATTTCAGGTAACGCCGAACCTGCGAATGCCGCAGGCGCGGTCAATCCAAGTGCCACCGCGCTCAGTGCAACAGACATCGAGGCCCGTCGTCGCGAACGGTGGCCGGGCGTGCAAGTCATCGCGTACTCCTCGACGTGTCACGCCACCGCCGTGGAAGCACTGCCGCCACGACCTCACAATCAGATTAGTGGTTAGCCCTCAGGGCAGAGTTCAAAGGCTTTATCGAGAGCCTGGTCCTGCGATCTGAAATCGCCGCCAACGGTCTCGCCACCCTTTGCGTAGGCGGTGATGTAAGCGTCTGCTTCGCGCTTTTCAGCGCCTTCGTTGACGTCAAGCACCGTATAGTTGACCTGCTTATCAACCACCGCTTTCACAATCACCGACTTGCCACCGCCATAACTGGCGGTAAACACGCGGCACTTGCCATCGGGTGCAGCCAGTTTTTCCGGCTTTGCGTCTGACAGGTTCGGCAGCGCACCTTCGACCTTTGGCGCATCGGCCTTAGCCGCAGGAGCCGATGGCGGCGTGATCATAGATTTCCCGAATGCCGACAGCGAAGCCAGCAGTGAAGCGGGTTGAGCCTTTGCCGATTCCGGCGCGGCTGGTGATTGAGGTGCGGCCGGGGCAACAGCAGCTGTTTCAGCTGGGGCTTCCGAGCCAACCGGCGGAGCGTTCAAGATTTTAACCGGCATTATTGGCTTTTGATCGTCAGCTGCGCCGGCAAGCGCGGCAGTGCCGAGCCCGGACTTAACGCCGCCATCAGCGCGCGCGTCTTCGTTTGCCTTCTTTGCCAGTTTGTCCCCAACAGTGTCATCGGCAACAGGAACAGGTGGAGGCTCGACGGAAGCGGTCTTCGTGGGTTCGATTTTTGCCGTTGCGCCGGCCATCAAGCCAGGCGCCGGATCAGCTTCGTTACAGGCGCCGTTGAAAAAGCGGTCAGCCACGTTCTTGATGTCGCTCGCGTAGCCTTTGGATGTCGGGGCCCACTGCTTGGTCAGATGCGCGAACGTCATCGGGCCTGAGATCGACTTCTGCCACTTTGTCAAAACGCCTTGCTCCAGCACCAACCGTGTGCGCTCAGCAGTTGGATTGTCGAGCTTTTCGCCTGCGTACATTGCAAGATGCTCAAGGTGAGCACGAGCACCGGTCGCGACGTCCTTGAAGCTTTCCCCGCGCACACCGCCACCGGTTGCGCCGAGGCCAGCGAAATTGTTCTGCTCCGGTTTGACGGTCCCCTTAAAAGTCAGAAATCCGGTTTCGACCAGCATTTGGAAGAAGCCGTAGTCCCAACGGAGGCCCAACTCTTGACCCGCCTGCATGTAGGCTTGAGCGACGGTATCGAATTTTTCATCGAGATTTGGATTTCTGGTTTTTAGGAAGGCCATCAAGCGGCCCGGCGTCGCGCACTCGGCGACCGGATTGCTATCTGAAACTTTGACCGCCGGCATTTCGGCGGAGAAAGCGGTCCCTGATATGGCGGAGGCAGCGAAAACAAAAGCGGCAGCGGACGACAAACGTCGAACGAAGAGGGTCATGGTCATTCCTCAATACGCGGCGCAAAAGCACCCAACAAAACCAACAAAGGTTTCTAGGGCCTTAAGCTTAATAGACGGTTAACGGAGCTGCGCGGGAGCGCTTCTGACGTTGTCGCTGGTGTTTGCGGCGTCAATTGGGGAGTGAAGCGGAAGAATTGTGGCAATGTTCGGTCATCACCATGTTGATAACAACGAGGCGTGTTCCGATTTCAGGATTTCATTCGTCTTGATCACGTGCGCCGCTGTCGCCAGTTTCGATCAGGTCTGGCGGATTGATCACAGCAATTCCCTGTTCGATGTCGATCTCAGGAACGCTGGCGTTGGTGAGTGGGATGAGATCGGTTTGCGCAGCGCCGGAACGTTTGATTTCCAACAAATCACCGGCGCCGTAATTTTGAACTGAAATGATTTCGCCGATTGTCTCGCCGCTACCGTCAATGGCTTTGAGTCCAATCAAGTCGGCATGATAGTATTCATCGGCTGATGCCTTCGGCAGCTTGTGGCGCTCGACATACAACTTGGTGCCGCGCAAGCCTTCGGCCGCTGAGCGATCGGCAACGCCAGCGATCGATGCAACCACGCCTTTATCAGTTGCACGTATGATTTTGAGTGTGAAGGTTTTGTCCCGGGTTTCGTTTTCGAGTGCGCCATACGCGGCGATACCCGCGGGTTCAGCCGAATAAGTGCGCACCAGCACGTGGCCCTTGATGCCGTGCACGCCTGAAATTTCGCCGAGCAAAATGCGCTTGATTTGCGGCTTCGTCACCAGGGGATTATTCATAGTAGGCATAATATTTCTTGGCGCGTTCGCGAATTTCCCAGATGCCGGAAAAGCCGGCTGGCGAAACAAACGCATCGCCCGCACGAAAGGTGCGCGTTGCGCCATCATCGGCTGTCACCACGATCACGCCTTCAAGCAAATGGCAGAACTCGCTTTCGGTGAATACAACGCGCCAGCAACCCGGCTCGCCTTCCCAAATCCCACTATTGAAACGGCCATCTGCACTTGCGAAAAGATTATAAGCCGTCTGCGCCGGGTTGCCGCTGATAATGCGCGACGTCGGCGGCATATGGCGGCTCGGCTCGGGCAATGGATCTGAAAATGCGATCACTGCTGGAATAACGGGAGCTACGGCAGAAGGGGATGTCATTGCAAAACCTAAAGGTTGCCAAACACTGGCGATAAGCCAGCGCTGCGTCACTGACGCTTTATTCCTGACCCGGCTCTCTCCCCATCGTCATCCCGCCGTAGGGCGGGATCCACGCAAGTTCATTGTGGCATTCAAATTCTCGGCCTTCGCGGGGATGACGACTCTTGGGTGCTGGCAGTCAGTGCCGCAACACTAGCGCCGAACGTCGCCGTTCCGCAACCCTGCTACTTCCAGCGGCCCGAATTCTGCCAAGCCATCCAATTGTTTTGGAACAAGAAAAATGCCAGCAACAGGCCGAAAAAACTGGCCGGCAAGGACGTATACGCCACCCAAATTGCGACCAGAATGCCGAGAGCCGCCACGACCATAATTGAGCGCTGCGGACCCAATGGCCAGTCAAGCCAAGCGTTCAAAGTTTGCCCGCCATCGAGAGGGAACGCCGGCAGCATGTTAAATATTGCGAGATAGAGATTGTAGCCCGACAGTGTGGCCAGTGCCACGCCGATAAGTTGCCCGCCCGGCGTCGTCATCGTGGTGCTGAGCCAGCCAAAAATAAACCACAGCGCCACGTTGACCGCTGGGCCGGCCAGAAAAATCACGCTCTTGATAAACACTGATGGTGGCAGCGAGCGTTCGAACTGAGCGAGGCCCCCGAGGCCGGTCAGTTCGATGTGGCGGACACCGATCCCGAACAGCCGCGCGGCAAAGGCGTGGCCGAATTCATGCAGCAGGATCGAGATTACGAGGCCGACCAAAACCACGATGCCGATCGACATCATTTCGGTGCTGCCCGAAGCGAAATATCCCGGCGCGAAAACCAACAGCAGCAGCAAGATAAACATCAGGTCGAGATAGACTGGAATGCCGGCAATCCGGAACAGTTCGATATGCGAATTCATTGGCGCCCCACGGCTGAGATCGTCCGTCCCTAGCATCGTTTGCGGCGCGACGGAAAGTAGAATGCCGAGACAGTCATTGCCGCCTCGGCAGCGCTTCACTTGCTGCCTTCAAAACCGGTATTTTGGAGACGTCGACGGTACGCTCAGCGTGCCAAAGATCGTAGGTTGACTGCATTTTGAGCCACAATGCTGGACCGTTGCCAAGCAAACGGCCGATGCGGACCGCCATTTGTGGTGTGATAGGCTGCTTCTCGCCGAGAACATCGTAAAGTGTCTGCCGCGAGATGCCGAGGTGGTCAGCAATTGTCGTCTTCGCGAGTCCAAGCGCGGGTAGCGCATACTCACGCAGAATGCGGCCGGGATGGGCCGGGCATCGCTTAGCGTCACGGGAGGTGGTCAAAATAACTCCTATTCTCCCCACTCATTCTATCCATTCGAGTGCCACGTTGATCGCGTCACCGCTTTCCCAAGCGTAAGACACGAACCAGTGCTGCGTGATCATCACACTGTAGCGGTGCTGACTGCCTTCGCGCCAGTCGTCAAACCTGATCCCGGCAAAATCGGCTTCACGCGGCGTACTACACGAATCCAAGACATCAAGCAGGTCGAGCAACTGCTCAGCCGTAACTGTTTTATACTTGAGAGGCTTTCCAAGCTCCCAAAACGACTTCAACTCTTTCTGGCGAAAGGACTTGAGCATGGGTTTTCCAACGTCGACGCTCACGCGTATGGCTGTTGAAACGCCCCATTCTTCCTAACATCAAAAGATAGGTTGAGTAGCCGCGATGGCTTAGGCTGACGAAATAAATGTAATGTAACGCCTTATTATTGTCAAGCAACACCTTACAAAAAACTATACGGATCGATGTCAACCGATAGCCTGAGATCGCCTTTGATGCCGGGCAACACGTCGAGCCAGGCGCGGAGATAGCTTTGCACATCGGTTTCGCGCGGTGCTTTTGCCAACAGCCGCCAACGGAAACGGCCGCGCACGACCGCAATGGGTGCCTCGGCCGGACCTAGCACTTCAATACGCTCAGCTGGCGGCGCCCGCCTAGCAACTTCACGCGCGAATTTTTCAGCGATTTCCTTATCGCGTGACGACACGATCAGCGCCACCAGACGGCCGTACGGCGGCAGCATCCCGCGATTGCGGATATCGATTTCGCTCGACAAAAAGGCCTCGCGATCGCCGCGGATGATGGCGTCCATCACCGGATGCTCGGGGTTGTGGGTTTGGATAAATCCACGCCCGCGTGTGAATGTTCGGCCAGCGCGGCCGGTGACCTGATGTAGCAATTGGAATGTGCGTTCACCGGCGCGCGGATCGGCGCCCATCGCCAAGCCCAAATCTCCATCGACGACGCCAACAGTTGCGAGATCTGGAAAATGATGTCCCTTGGCGACGATTTGCGTGCCAATAATAATTTGTGTATCGCCTTCTTCAATACGCTTGATAATTTCGCGCATTTCCGTCAGCCCCGGAATGAGGTCGGACGAAAGCAGCGCCAGTTTCGCGTCTGGAAAGCGCTCAGCTACTTCTTCAGCCACGCGCTCAATCCCGGGCCCGCAGGCCACCAGACTATCGGGCTCCTGACACTTCGGGCAATTCTCAGGCAGTGGCAGCGTGAACCCGCAATGATGACAGTTGAGGCGCTTTTTGAAGCGATGTTCAACCAGCCAGGCCGTGCATTGCGGACATTCAAGTTTGGTTCCGCATTTGCGGCACAAGGTCAGCGGCGCATATCCGCGCCGGTTCAAGAACAGCAGCGATTGCTGACCTTTCGCCAGCGTCTCGACAATCGCATCAATCAAAATAGACGACAGCCAACGGCCACGCTCCGGCGCATTTTTGCGGAGATCAATGGCGGTAATGGCCGGCAGATCGACGCCCGAAAATCGTCCCGGTAAATGAACATGCCGGTAGCGCCCGGCACGCGCATTGACGTGGCTTTCAACCGATGGCGTCGCCGACGCCAGCACCACCGGGAACTTGCCGAGGCTGCCGCGCACCACCGCCATATCGCGGGCCTGATAGTGGACGCGGTCGTCTTGCTTATATCCTGGGTCGTGCTCTTCATCGATAACGATCATGCCGAGATCGATAAACGGCAGGAACAACGCCGAGCGCGCGCCGGCAACCACGCGCGCTTCCCCGGTCGCAATCGCCTTCCAGGCGCGGCCACGCTCCGGGCCGGACAACGCCGAATGCCATTCAACCGGCTTGACGCCGAAGCGGGCTTCGAAGCGTGATAAGAATTGCCCAGTCAGTGCAATTTCAGGCAGCATGATCAGTGCCTGATGGCCGGCCTCAAGCGCGCGCGCGACGGCTTCGAAATAAACTTCGGTTTTACCGGAGCCGGTGACGCCATCCAACAGCGAGACCGAAAACGTGCCGCCATCGACCGAGGATCGCAAGGCGTGCACGGCCTGCGCCTGCTCGTCGGTAAATTCGGTGACGAGATGGGCCGGGTTGGGTGGCGGATAGCCGCGATCAGGTATTGCGGTTTCGACTAAGTTGCCACTCTGAATGAGACCATCGACAACGCCGCTCGAACATCCAGCCTCGGCAGCAAGTGCCGACTTGGCGCGTATCAAACCATCGCCAGCAATTTGCAAAGCGCGTTCGCGAGCCGGCGTCATGCGCGGCGGATTCGTCGACCCGTCAACAAGGCGCACCCCGAAGCGCGGCTTCTGCGCCTCGAAGGCCTCGCGCGCGCTCATCATCATGCGCACCACCATGCCGAGCGGCGCCAGCGTATATTTCGCCACCCATTCGGCGAAGCGCAGCGAGATCAGTGGCAGCGGCGGCGTTTCGAGCACCTCGGCTAGGGCTTTCATCTTTTTCGGATTGACCGGTTTGCCGCTGTCGCCAACCTGCCGGTCCCAGACAATACCGATCCGCGTTTGCGGGCCAAACGGCACCAGCACGAACGAGCCCGGCTCCGCCACCAGCCCGTCCGGATTGAGGTAATCATAGGTCTGATCGAGGGCAACCGGCAGCAACACCGGCACGCGCAGTGCGTCCGCTTCGGACAAACTGTCTCCGGGTGTATCAAACAGACTGTTCAAAGGCCCTGCCATCGGACTAGAAGCGCTTTCGAAATGGATTCCATGACCGAATAGCCTAGCGAGGCCGATGTGGCGAGCGCGGGGCACGGAACGGCGAGGGGCTGCACACAATGAAATTTTTCGTCGATACCGCCGATGTGGCCGAGATCAAGGAGTTGGCGGCGACCGGCCTGCTCGACGGCGTGACGACCAATCCGTCGCTGATCGCCAAGTCGGGCCGCGATTTCAAGGAGACCATCGCTGAGATTTGCAAAATCGTGCCGGGTCCGGTGTCGGCCGAGGTTGCTGCCACCGATTATGCCGGGATGATCAAGGAAGGCCACGAGCTGGCCAAGATCGCCAAGAACGTCACCATCAAAGTGCCGCTGACGATGGACGGCCTTCGGGCGTGCAAGGTATTCACCTCCGAAGGCACGATGGTCAACGTCACGCTGTGCTTTTCCGCGACACAGGCATTGCTCGCGGCGAAAGCCGGCGCGACGTTCGTTTCGCCATTCATCGGCCGCTTGGATGACATCGGTTTGAACGGCATGGATCTCATTCGCGAAATCCGTACCATCTATGACAACTATCAAAACCTCTCGACCGATATTTTGGCGGCCTCGATCCGGACCGTGAACCATGTCAAAGACGCCGCCATGATCGGTGCCGACGTGGCCACCATTCCGCCGTCAATTTTGAAAGCGCTGGTCAAACACCCGCTCACCGACAGCGGCCTCGCGACCTTCATCGCCGACTGGAAAAAGACCGGGCAGAAGATTGTGTAGTTGCGAGTATCCGCGCGCTCGATTCTGTAGGTTGGGTTAGCGCGGTCGCGATCTGTCAAGCGTGACGAAAACGAACTTCCGCGCGTAACCCAACATTTTTGCACGGCTTCGAATAAGCTTTGAGAAAGTGTTGGGTTACGTGGCGGGCCGATTATCTCAAAAATGTTTGAACAGACGGGCCGCCGCTAACCCAACCTACGGCGCCGCATTTTGCATTGATATTGCGTCTATTGACACTTGGTTCCCGGAAGCCGCGCCGCGTTGACATCTGAGCTGGTGGGACTAACGCAAGCGCGGCTATCCGGGATCTATACCGGTCGAAGTGTAAGGTGATTCAAATCCGGCGGGCGACTTTCACCGCTGAAGATCCCGGATCGCCGCGACTGTACCTTTACCATCGACTTAGTATTTTGCGCTGCGCGGCGTCCGGGAACCAGTGACTGGGATCTCTCCTCGGAAGCAGGCGGCAAAGTCGGACCGAAAGTAATCCGCATCTCAAAAATTGGAAAAAAAAAAGAAAGTGCCCGGGTGATTCAAGTGAGGAGCGACTATGTAGGCTGCGCAGTTGGGATTACACCTCGAACCCAACGTTTTGCCGCGAACTCAACACGGGCAAAGAAATATTACGCCGCCGACGACTGGCTGCAACAAAAAAACCGGCCCGCGAGGGGCCGGTTTCGATTTATGAACAATCTTCCGCACGAAAGACGCTCTTTATCTAGACGGACTTGTCACCAGAATCTGCATGACGCAATTCCAGGAAGCCCGTTAAATCGCTTCTTTGAGATCTTTCGAAGCCCGGAAGGCGACCTTCTTAGAGGCCTTGATCTTGATGGCTTCACCCGTTGCTGGGTTACGGCCCATGCGTGCCGGACGCTTGCGAACCTGCAGGATCCCGAGGCCTGCGATGCGTAGCCGGTCACCTTTCTTGAGATGCTTGGTGATCATGACGATCATGTCGTCGAGCATCGCCAGAGCTTGCTTCTTCGGCATCTCATGGGCTTCGGCAAGCGCGGCGCCGAGATGCTTCAATGTAACTGTATCAACCTTTGCCACGGCCTTCGTGGCTTTTGCGGCGGCTTTTGCCATTGTCGTTTCCCTCTGCTGACTTTTGCCTTTGATCGAATCAAAGATGACTGCGAACATATCTCAGGAACGCGCGATAACGTCAAAACAATAGGAAAAACGGGCTTTTTTCACGCACCTGTTGCAAGAACGCGAACAGATGGTGTCAGAAGTGTCGTGTTTTGCGGGTATTTCGACACATCAGGGTGCGAAAAGCCTTTGTTTTCAGGCGTTTTGACGGCGCAGTGATCGTCTTGGTAACGGTCTGTTACCGGCTTATTGGCACAGTCGAGGCGATGATTCGAAATGGAAAACGGGCCTCAATGAGCCAACAAGACACAGCTGCGGTCAGCGAACTCGAGGTCCTGAAGCAGGAATGGCTGGCGCACCTTGAGCACGGCCAGGGCCGGGCACAGCTGACGCTCGAGGCCTATAGCCGTGACCTCGGCCAGTTTATCGCCTACCTTGAACAGGCTTTTGGAGCATCGCCAACGGCTCAAGACCTCAACCGGGTGTCGGTCAAAACCATCCGCGGCTTTCTTGCCAGCCGCCGCCGCGTGGGTGTCGAAAGCCGCTCGCTTGCCCGCACCGGCATCGTGCCGGATG
>JANNFX010000153.1:0-9497 GCA_031380225.1 Hyphomicrobium sp. | reverse complement strand
CTCGCCGATGTCTCCATTTCGTCTGCGCCAATTCGCAAACCGGATGGCGAGATTATCGCAGTCTCTTTCATTATTCGCGATATCCGCGATCGAAAATCTGCGGATGCTCATGTCCAGCTTCTGATGAGGGAGCTGGCTCACCGTTCAAAAAATCAGATCGCGGTCATCCAAGCAATTGCCAATCGGACCTCCCTTGATGCCGAGACGGTAGAAGATTTTGCCAGCAGTTTTGGTCAGCGGCTGCGAGCCCTTGCGGCCTCTTATGACCTTCTCATCGATCAAAATTGGAAGGGGGTACGACTAGGAGATCTCGTCAGAAAGCAACTTCAAATATTCGTCCAAGAGGATCGTGCTAATCTCGATACACAGGGTCCAGTCGTTGACTTGCCCGCCACGGCCGCGGAGGCCCTCGGCCTCGCGTTGCACGAACTTGCAACAAACTCCGTAAAATATGGAGCGTGGTCCAAACCAATGGGCAAAGTCACCGTGGCCTGGGACATCGCAACAGATGCAGACGGCGCAACAATGCTGCAACTTACCTGGGCCGAAACCGGCGGGCCGCTTGTTAAATCACCGGTCAGAAAGGGCTTCGGCTCCATTGTGATTGAGAAAATGGTAGCGTCATCGCTGAACGGATCGGCGAAAATCGACTTTGCGCCCGGCGGCATCAAGTGGCACCTACTCTGCCCAGTTCCATCACAAACATCAGAATAAGTACACTTTACTGCCGCGCCTCACACTGGCTTTAACAGCACGTGTTTTTTCTTGCCCATCGACAACTTGATGACGCCATCGGTGACATCGGTTGCGGTGAGCTTCAGTTTATCGTCAGTGACTGCTTCGTCATTCACGCGCAGGCCACCGCCTTGGATGAGGCGCCGCACTTCGCCGTTGGATTTGGCGAGGCCTGCTGCAACAAACGCAGCGAGGACCGACAGCCCTGCGCTCAAGTCAGCCGCCGGAATGGTGACGGTCGGCAGGTCGCCCGATAGCGCGCCTTGTTCGAACGTCTTGCGTGCGGTCTGGGCCGCCAACTCTGCGGCAGCGCGGCCGTGAATGAGTGCGGTGGCTTCGGTCGCTAATATTTTCTTGGCGTCGTTGATCTCCGCGCCGCCGAGTGTTTCGAGCTTGGTGATCTCATCCATCGGCAGCGTCGTGAACAGCTTCAGGAAGCGGCCAACATCGGCGTCTTCGGTGTTGCGCCAGTATTGCCAGTAGTCATAGACCGGCAGTTGCGCTTCGTTGAGCCACACGGCACCGGCCGCGGTCTTGCCCATTTTGGCGCCTGATGCGGTTGTCAATAGCGGACAGGTCAGCGCGTAAAGCTGATCCTTGAGCCCCATCCGGCGCCCTAGATCGATACCGGTGACGATGTTGCCCCATTGGTCGGAGCCGCCCATTTGTAAATTGCAGCCATGGCGGCGCGCGAGTTCGACAAAGTCATAGGCCTGCAGCAGCATGTAATTGAATTCGATGAAGGACAGCTCTTGCTCGCGCTCAAGCCGCATCTTGGCCGAATCCATCGTCAACATGCGATTGACCGAAAAGTGCCGGCCGGCGTCGCGCAGGAAATCGATGTAGTTGAGGGGTGCCAGCCAGTCGGCGTTGTCGACCATGATTGCGCCGCCGGACTTATCGTCAAAGCGCAGCAATTTCGCGAACACGCCCTTGAGCGCATTCTTGTTGGCTTCGATCTCTTCGACAGTGCGCAACTGGCGCGTCTCATCTTTGCCCGACGGATCGCCGACGCGCGTCGTGCCGCCACCCATTAACGCGATCGGTTTGCCTGCGCCGGTTTCCTGCAACCAGTTCAGCATCATGATTGACAACAGCGAGCCGGCATGCAGCGACGGCGCGGTGCAGTCATAACCGACATAGGACACCAGCGCGCCTTTGGCGGCCAGTGCATCGATGCCGGGCGCATCGGACGTCTGGTGGATATAACCGCGCTCGGTCAGAACATTCAGAAAGGCGCTTTTATGTTTGGTCATTGGACTGCTAATTAGCGGTTGGGACTGGACGCGCGTGGAGTAGGAATTCATGGTAGAAGGTCTGGAATTCCAGTTACTGGCACGAGGCGGGCCGCATGAGCAAGTCTGGCAATAGCAAGTCTGGCAATACCATGGTCCGTGCGATTGGCCTGATGAGCGGCACATCGATGGACGGCATCGATGTCGCCCTGATCGAAACCGATGGCGAAGGTGTGGTGCACCGCGGTCCAGCGCTGACATTGCCCTACAACTCTGAGGCGCGGCGGGTGATTGCGGCTGCGATTGCCGCCGCACCTTCATGCCGGTCGCGGGAGGAGCGGCCCGGCGCTCTCGCTGCCGCAGAACGCTTGGTGACCGATCTGCACGGGGCCGCCGTCAAAGCATTTCTGACCCAGCATGATATCAAGCCGTCGTCGGTTGCTGTCATCGGCTTTCATGGCCAGACGGTGCTGCATCGGCCGTTTGAAAAGGTGCACCTCCAAGTTTCAGAACCGCGTGCCGTTCTTGACTTGCCTAAAGTTGAATGGGTCGTCGATGAAGGGGTGATGACGATCCAACTCGGTCTCGGGCACGAACTTGCTAGGCTGACGCGCATACCGGTTGTCTACGATATGCGCGCTGCCGATGTGGCGGCTGGCGGGCACGGCGCGCCGCTGGTTCCCATTTATCATCGCGCGCTGGCCGCAAGTTTGCCACAACGGCCGGTGGCAATTGTGAATATTGGGGGCGTGTCGAACGTCACTTACATCGGCCGCGATGGCGCGTTACTAGCCTTCGACACCGGCCCCGGAAACGCCTTGATCGACGATTGGATGCTGACACGCGAAGGCACCGCCTTCGACAGCGGTGGCGAAATGGCAGCGCGCGGCACGGTGCATGTCGGCGTGCTGCACCTTCTCCTCAGTCATTCGTTCTTTTCAACGCCGCCGCCGAAGTCACTCGATCGCAATACATTTGTAAAAGACGCTGTCGATGCCATGCCGACCGCCGATGGTGCCGCAACTTTGACCGCGTTCACGGCCGAAGCCATAGCCACCGCGCGGCAGCATTTCCCAGAACAGCCGGAGTTATGGATCGTCTGCGGCGGTGGACGTAAGAACCGCACACTCATGTCGATGCTAGCCGGTCGCGTCGAAAATGCGGTGGTGCCGGCCGAAGCCACCGGAATGGACGGCGATGCAATGGAAGCTGAAGCCTGGGCCTATCTCGCCGTGCGCTCGCTCCATGGACTTCCAATCACGTTCCCTGGCACCACTGGCGTTTCCGTGCCATTGACGGGTGGCGTGCTGGCGAGGCCCGCTGAGCTGTCATGATCCGCATGGCGTCGAATGACGTGCAACACTGTGAAGGGTAATACGATGCCGATGCTTCGTTTGGCGGTCGCGATAGGGATGATGGGGCTTGGCGCCATTGCCGTATTTATGGGGCTTTCAGTGCTGATCGTGTCGTTATCAAATGATAGCATCACCTATCGCTACTCTCGCGATGGTGCAGAGGTTGCAGACTCAATCGATAGAGCCACCGACCCGAGCGGCTATTGGCGCGCAATCGGTTTGATGGGCGGCTTGCCAACCCTACTCGGCTTAGTTGGCGTCCTATACGGACGGCGAGTGTTGAAGGGGTGACAATGACTGGTCATCCTGGCGCGACCACTTGGGAGTCCCCTTGCGGGAGAGGGCGGGATCCGCGCAAGCTTATTGATGCCACTAAACTCAGGCCTTCGCGGGGATGACGGTGTTGGGATCGCCGCGTTTCAACTTTGGCGGATTGCCGTTTTAGAAAGTTGCATTGTATGGATTTGGTTCAAGTCTTGCTGCCATTGTCCGATAATTTGCGCCATCCGTTTCCGCGCGATTTCTATGACCGGGTCGCTTCGGAATTGACCGAGCGGTTTGGCGGCGTCACGGCGTATACGCGCTCGCCTGCAGAAGGACGCTGGAAGCACCAAGGCGACACCAACGCCGAAGAAGTGGTCGTGATCGAGGTCATGGTGGAGACGCTCGATGAAGAGTGGTGGACAGCCTATCGCGCTGGGCTTGAAGCTATGTTCCGTCAGAAGCGCGTCATCGTCCGCGCGCAACCGGTGAAGATTTTGTAGGGCTGTTAGCTCCTACACGGCCAACTCCCTGGTCATTTTCTCAATCCCTGTCGTGATCCGCGCCAGGCTTTGGTAATCGACGTTTTCGGGCAGGTCGTTGAGTTCGTGATAGTACGGATTGCGGAACGGCGCCGTGTCGGTAATCATGATGGCAGGGAAGCCAAACTGGTGGAAGGCCCAGTGATCCGACAAGTCGATGCCTTCTAAGAACCCCGGGGCGACGCCGCCAATTGACGGGAACGGCGTATTGCTGCGGAACGACGCCAAGGCTTTGCGCAAAAATGCGCGCGAGCCAGGCAGGCCAACGAAGGCGACAAAGTTTCCGACGTTCGAATAAACCAGATTGAACGGCTTCGGGAATTGCTGACTGCCGGGTTCGTTGGAAAAATAGCCGAGCGTTTCAAGCGCGATCATGCCGGCAATGTTTTCGCCAGCGTCCTTCAAAGTTTTCGCATGTTGCCAACTGCCCATGTCGGGCGACTTGCCGTAGGGCGCTTCTTCGTTGACCCAAAAGGCAAGGCGCAGGCGATAATCTGCCGGTTTAAAGGTGGCTAGTACGTGTGCCAGTTCAAGTGCGCATGCGACCGCCGAGCCGTTGTCATTGGCTCCGGGTACATCGTCTGCGCTATCATAGTGGGCGCCAATGACGATGCAGGGTGGGTTGGGGGTTGCCGTCGTGGGTTCGAATACGATTTCGATATTGCGGACATCGTGACCGTCAACTTCGAATACGTGCGCTGTGGGCGTGTAGCCGAAGCCTTTGAGCGTGGTCTCAATGTAGGCAGCGGCCGCTTCGAGTTCTGCATAGTGATCGATGTTGTGGGGCGTGCTGGCGATGGCCGTCACGTGGGTTTGAAGCCGCGCTGCCAAGTCTGTCTGAGCGGCACTAAGCTCCGGCAATGGTCCCTTAAACGGTTGGCGCGGAAAGACAATGGAGTAATGCACAGCGGCAGCGACGATGGCAGCGATCGCAAGAGCGAGGAACGGCACGGCTCGGTCTCCATCCGGAGCCGCCACAGCTTTAGCCAGGCTACGCCGCGCACGTCAGTCGTAAGACGATATCACTACGCCAGACACGCTCTGACTGCACGTACAAAAAAAGGGCATGCAGAATTGATGTCAGTGGTGATGCAAAAATTCGACTATTCGTCGTCGTCGTCGCTGCCGCCGCCAGTTGGCAGCATGGGTGTTTCGCCCATTTCCTTTTCGCGCTGACGCTCGATTTCGCGCAATCGGTCACGTTCGGCTTCGCGTTCGCGCTTGGTCTCATAGTCCTTGGCCGCTTGAGCGAGGCGCATGTCGAGGTAGCCGCCAACGCACGTCTGCAGGTCTTCGGTCTTGTTTTCAAAGAAGTGGTTGGCGCCAGGAATGATCTCGTGGTCGATCTTGATGCCCTTCTGGGTCTTTACTTTGGCCGACATTTCGGCGACCGAGTGGCTCGGCACAACGCGGTCTTTGTCGCCGTTGACCATAAGACCTGACGCCGGACACGGTGCTAAGAACGAGAAGTCATAGAGATTTGTCGGCGGCGCGACACAGACAAAGCCGTCGATTTCCGGACGCCGCATCAACAACTGCATGGCGATCCAAGTGCCGAACGAGACGCCGGCGATCCAGCAATACCGTGCGTCGGGTTTGACCAACTGCAACCAATCAAGTGCCGAGGCCGCGTCAGCCAATTCGCCCGGCCCCCCGTCCCAGAAGCCCTGGCTGCGGCCGACGCCGCGGAAGTTGAAGCGCAGCACCGAAAAGCCGCGCTCGACGAACGTGTAATAGAGCGAATAGACGACCTGGTTGTTCATCGTGCCGCCAAACTGCGGATGCGGATGCAGGATCATCGCGATCGGGCAGTCGGTGCCGCCGGCATGGTGATATCGCGCTTCGAGGCGGCCGGCCGGGCCGTTGATAATCAATTCAGGCATGGGGAATGGGTCGCTTTCGTTAGGGCCCGGAAATCAAAGAGCCGGTCTCTTAGCATAGGGCCCATGGTAAAAAGCAAGCGTTCCGGGTGGAAGCACCGGTTGTTGTTCATTGATCGCGTGCCACCATGCCAACATCCGGCGGGCGGATTGCCCCGGATCTGATCCGGGGGTAATCCGCCGAAAGCCTCGCACTTAGCGAGACGGCGGACTACGACGCGAAGTTGCGCCTAATCCGACCTGCGGTTGAGAGACGATTGGGAGAACGAACGTGGATTGGGTGAGGGGTGCTGCATAACTCCTTGCCAATAGCCTTCTAGTGTTCTGTCACAGACATTCGATAACCCCAAGGATCGTCATCCCGCCGGAGGGCGGGATCCGCGCAAGCTTAAATTTGAACTTAAATTTCGCGCTTGCGCGGGTCCCCGCCTGCGTGTTGCGTCCCGGATGATTGGCAGGATCGAATCAGTGTAGCTCTAGGCATCGCCAATTCAGTCGACAGACTGCGCTATGCCATGAAACGATAGGAATTCCTGAGGTGCTTCGGGGAATTGCGGCAATCACGCATTTGTGGCTCAAAGTATGTTGACTCCGGGGCTCGGAATTTCCATATAGAGGTCAGAGACTTTAGAACCGTTCGAAAGAGGGCCTCCGGCGGGGTTGTCCTTTCGGCGCTTTGCCCCCGGTGAGCAACCGTTCTGGTCAGCCCCAAGACTGCGTCGGACCAGGACGTGGTGCAGGAGTACTGTCGCGTGGAATTGACCACAAAAGGCCGTTACGCGGTCACTGCTTTGGCTGATATCGCAAAATTTGGCGATGGCGGCGCGGTCGCGTTATCGGCAATTGCCGAGCGCCAGCAATTGCCGTTAGCCTATTTGGAACAACTCTTTATGGCATTGCGCCGCGCTGAGCTTGTGGAAAGCGTCCGCGGCCGCAGTGGTGGCTATCGACTGACGCGCGCCGCATCCCAAATTGCCGTTGGCGAGGTTATGGTCGCGGTCGAGGAAGAAACCCGCATGACCCGCTGCCGCGATGGCCAGAATGCTTGCCGTGGCGATCAGCCATGTCTGACACATGAACTATGGACGGCGCTCGGCGATGAAATCAATTCGTTCTTGTCAGTCGTGACCCTGCAGGACGTGCTGGATGGCGTGCCAACCGACAAGCGCTCGGCGCGGTCAGCCGCGTCTAAGGGGAGGGCGGCTGCATGAGCAGTTCCCGCATCTACCTCGATTACAATGCCTCCGCGCCGCTGTTACCGGCGGCTCGCACCGCCATGATCGCCGCCCTCGACGTCACCGGTAATCCGTCATCGGTCCATGCCGATGGCCGTCAAGCCCGCGCCATTGTCGAACGCGCGCGAGAAAGTGTGGCCGCCTTTGCAAATGCCAAGCCGTCTGAAGTGGTTTTCACCAGTGGCGCGACGGAAGCCAATGCTTGGCCGATCAACGGCGGCTGGACCACAGTCTTCGTATCCGGAACCGAACATCCCTCCGTACTGACCGCCATCACAGCTGCGAAGCTGCGCATGGTCGCCGTGCCAGTGACGCGCGATGGCGTCATGACGCCAGATGCCTTGACAGCTGCGATTGCCTCGGCCGGTGAAACGGGCCGCTCGCTGCTGTCGGTGCAAGTCGCTAACAATGAAACCGGCGTCATTCAGGATGTTGCGGCGCTGGCAGATATCGCCCACGAAGCCGGCATGTTCGTGCATAGCGATGCGGTACAGGCGGCTGATCGCCTTGATTTGGATTTCAACGCGCTGGGCGCGGATTTTGTCTCGCTCTCAGCCCATAAGATGGGTGGCCCCAAGGGCATCGGCGCGCTGATTATTCGCGACGGGTTGAATCTCTTACCGTTGATGGCCGGAGGCGGCCAAGAGCGCCGCCGCCGCGGTGGAACAGAAAACGTCGCTGGCATTGCAGGATTTGGAGCTGCCGCAGATGCTGCCCGGAGCACACTGGATAATGCCGCCGCGATGGCGGCACGGCGTGATGCATTGGAGCACGATGCGGCGCTGCGCCTCAAGGGCACCGTTGTCATCGGTGGTGGTGCTCCCCGCATCTGCAACACGTCCTGTATGGCCGTGCCGGGGCTGACATCGGAAGCCATAGTGATCAAGCTCGACCTGGCTGGCGTTTCAGTCTCAGCGGGGTCGGCTTGCTCGTCGGGCAAAGTCGGCGCGAGCCACGTCTTGGCCGCGATGGGATTAGCGCCTGAGATCGCGGGCGGCGCCATTCGCGTCAGCATAGGCTCCGCGACGACGGACGAAGAAATTGCAGCTTTCCTCAATGCGTGGAGCGCTCTCGCGCCTCGGGTTGTGAAGGCTGCCTAACGTAAACACGACGACGACCGGAGAAGTGCCACAATGGCCGCAGTGCAGGAAACCATTGATCAAGTCAAAAAAATCGACGTTGATCAATACAAGTACGGGTTCGAAACCAAGATCGAGAGCGTGCGGGCTCCGAAGGGTCTTGACGAGAGCACCGTGCGCTACATCTCGGCCCGAAAGAACGAGCCGCAGTGGCTGCTCGACTGGCGTCTCGATAGCTTCCAGCGCTGGAAGACAATGATCGAGCCAACGTGGGCGAAGGTGAATTATCCGAAGATCGATTTCCAGGATCTCTACTACTACTCGGCTCCGAAATCGACAGAAGGGCCGTCGTCGCTGTCAGAAGTCGATCCAGAGCTACTTAAGACTTATGCCAAGCTCGGCATTCCTCTGAAAGAGCAAGAAATCCTGGCTGGCGTAAAGAATGGCGGATCGCGCGTCGCGGTTGACGCCGTGTTCGATAGCGTCTCGGTGGTGACCACATTCAAGGACGAACTGAAAAAGGCTGGCGTGATCTTCTGTTCGTTCTCGGAAGCCGTGCGTGAGCATCCGGAGCTTGTGAAGAAGTATCTCGGCTCCGTCGTGCCACAGTCCGACAACTATTACGCGGCCTTGAACTCGGCCGTGTTTTCGGACGGCTCGTTTGTTTACATCCCGCCGGGCACGCGCTGCCCGATGGAGTTGTCGACCTATTTCCGCATCAACGAGAAGGAAACCGGCCAGTTCGAGCGCACGCTGATCATCGCTGACAAGGGCGCGTTCGTGTCTTACCTCGAAGGCTGCACGGCGCCGATGCGCGATGAAAATCAGTTACACGCCGCTGTCGTCGAACTCGTCGCGCTCGATGACGCCGAGATCAAATATTCGACGGTTCAGAACTGGTATCCGGGCGATAAGAACGGCAAGGGTGGAATTTACAACTTTGTCACCAAGCGTGGCGACTGCCGCGGAGACCGCTCTAAGATTTCGTGGACGCAGGTCGAGACTGGATCAGCGATCACGTGGAAATACCCGAGTTGCATTTTGCGCGGCGACAGTTCTCGTGGTGAATTCTATTCGATCGCGGTTTCGAACGGCTATCAGCAAGTCGATAGCGGCACCAAAATGATCCATCTCGGCAAGAATACGTCGAGCCGCATTATCTCGAAGGGCATCGC
>JANNFX010000125.1:0-5250 GCA_031380225.1 Hyphomicrobium sp. | reverse complement strand
AATCCGGCGTCGCGCCAGTTGCGTTGTTCGACGATGAAGACCGCCTCGTCGGCGCTATTGGCGTCCGCAACGTGTTGCAGGCTATTTTGCGGCGGTAACTTGCGGAACGCCCCAAACCCGATGGTTCCCGGACGCCGCGCTGCTCAGCTCAGCTCAAGAGATGCGTGGGGTTGGCGAATTCGCGGCGATCCGGGATCTTTGCCGCACAGGGTACGGCGAAATTTCAATACACCGGGAACACGGGACAGCGGCGACGGGAAAGATCGCGGATAGCCGCGACTGATACCAGCGGTCAAAAGTTTTAACCCGACTCGAGGCTGGCGGCGCGCGGCGACCGGCTCGCAGAACGCGTGTCGCCGGGCGCAAAGCGAAGAATGATACCATCCCGCTGCATTCGAAGATTGAGTTGCGCAGCTTCCGGGAACCAAAATCAGTGCCTTAGTTTACCATCATGGGCCACGCCCTCAAAACTTTCTGAAATTATGGTAGTGCCTCAGTTTGAATTTGGAAATTGTAAACAGCACGAAAAACGGCCTTAACTCAGACCAAATACTCCTCTTCATGACGCCCGGCGAGCCCAAAAGTTTCGTCATCCCGGCGAAGGCCGGGACCCGGTGTGCTCGAAGCGGAGCGAGGCTGAAAATACAGCAAAACTGCATTGTTATTCATCAACCACAATGAATTGTTCTGAACCGAATGCAGACGCTCAATTGATGCTGTCCGGGTCCCGGCCTTCGCCGGGATGACGGCCTGTGGGCCGGATGTTTCTGGGCTAAAAATTCAACAAAAATTCAGACTGAGACACCACCCAAATTATTCTCCGCAAAGTTATCCCCGCGCTGTTGTTCACAATCATAGTCCGGATTGTCTTGATTTCGAGGGCAAGGAGGAACCGGTTCACCAGGTTCAAGAGCAAGAGCTCTTTGACATTGTTAACTTTGCAGGCCGCAGGCGTGTGCCAGTGGCGCTGTTAGAGTCTATCCGGCTTAAATTGAAGCATTCTGCCGCGGGGATTTTGAGTCATGCTTAAATTTAAGCCGGATAGACTCTAACGCTCCAAAACCACGTCGCTGAGCGGCTTGGAACAGCATGGCAAAAACATGCCCTGATCGATTTCGCGTTGGCGGATGCCGCCTTGGTGGGTCATCACCACTTGGCCTGAAATCTTTTTAGACTTGCAGGTGCCGCACATGCCTTTGGCGCATGAAAACGGCAGCCGCAAACCCGCGGCTTTGGCAGCGTCCAGAATAAATTGATCGGGTCCGCATAAGATCGTTTGTCCCGACTTTGTAAATTCGATTCTGTAACTGCCTTCCGCCGCCACCACGGACGCGGGGGCAGCAGCTGTGTCAGCAGATGGCTCGACATGCTGGCCGAATGAAAAGCTTTCCTGGTGATAATGCTTCATATCGAAGCCAGCGCCGGTCAGCAGCGCACGCACAGCAGCCATGTAGGGTTCGGGGCCACAGCAGAAGACTTCGCGCTGCGCATAGTCGCGCGTGATCAGACGCAGCATCGGCAGCGTCAGATAACCTGTGTGGCCATCCCATGGGTCGCTATCAATAGGCTTTTCACACACAAACGCCGTGCGAAAATGCGTCATGCCCGCTTCGATTGCAGCCAGCTCGCGGCGAAAAATGATGTCCCGCGGAGACCGTGCGCTATGGGCGAACACGATGTCTTTGTCTTCGCCAAGGTCATAGAGCGTGCGCGCCATCGACATCAGCGGCGTCACGCCCGAGCCGCCTGATAGGAATAAATATTTGGCAGCCGGATGCAGCACCGAACTAAAATCGCCGGCGGGCCCGAGTACCTTGATTTCGATGCCGGGCTTTAGCGTGTCATGCAGCCAATTCGAGACGATGCCGCCCGGCTGCCGCTTGACTGTGATCGACAACGTATCGGGCCGCGTTGGTGCCGATGACATCGTATAGCAACGATTAATCGCTTCGCCGTTGATCTCAAGTTCGAGCGTAATGAATTGGCCGGGCTGGTATCTGAACAGGCGCGGCTGGCGGGTCCGGAACAAAAAACTTTTGACGTCGTGCGTTTCATCGCGCACGTGGCAACAGACCAGCGTGTCGTCGCTATCCGGATTCCATTTCGGCGGTGGCGCGTCCCACAACTGGGGACCGATCCGGCTCTCAGACGGCTTATCGCTCATGTATCTCTAGCCTGACTTCTCAACCGCTAGCTTTCATCGCGCTGACGGTCGAGCCGGCACCAAGCCCGGTCTCGGCTCGCAGTCTCTTGAAATACCAAGACATGAATTTTTCGACAAGCTCTTCCGTATATGGCGAATAAGGACCGGGCTGATAGGCAGAACTTTGCGATCCGGCATGTGTGCGTTCGACGAGCGCGCCGTCCTGCTTGTTGGTGGCATGCCAGACTTCGCTCAGTGCCTTCACGTCGTAGTCTTTGCCTTCAATGGCGTCCTTATGCACGAGCCACTTTGTGCGCAAGAGGGTGTGCTCGGCGTCGATCGGCATTGCCGAGAAGGTGACAATGTGATCGCTCATGAAATGGTGCCACGAGTTCGGCTGGGTCCAGAACGACAATCCGCCCAAGTTACGCTGAGTTAAGTCACCGAGCAATTTTTCGCACGCAACCTTGCTGTTCATTGTCTGACTTTCACCGGCCTTATCGAGCGGCAATCGCTCAGTGCGATACGCGGTGGCGCGGGAATCCAAGAACTCGCGTTCAACCGATGGCAACCCGCACGACTCCCAACGCGCATGTTCTTTTTTGGTCAGGTCCTTGTAGGCCTGCACGTCGTCTGCGTTTTCCGGCGAGGGCTGATAGCCAAAGCCAAATTCATACAGCGAAATTGTCAATTCTGGATGGTTGGCCTTGCAGTGATAACACTCGCGGTTGTTCTCCATAGTGAACTTCCAATTGCCGTTCTCGATCAGGTCTTCCTCGAATGCAACTTTGCAGTCCTGGATGCGATGGGGAAGGATGTACGGCTCCATCTCACTCTTCAGGTCTTCAAAGTCGGCGGGTGGCTGATCAGCGAGGCAGATGAAAATCAATCCGCCAACATTGCCAACATGAACCTTGTTGAGACTGAACTGGCTGCGATCGAAATCAGCGCCCATGTGTTCGGTATGAATGAGTTTGCCGGTCAGGTCATAAGTCCACTGGTGATACGGGCAGACGATATTGCCGACGCTGCCTTTGTGTCCATCGCAAAGACGCGCACCACGATGGCGGCAGACGTTATGAAACGCACGAATGGTCATATCGTCGTCGCGCACCACCACGATTGACGCCCGGCCCATTGGCAGGGTGAAAAAATCGCCGGGCTCTGGAATATCCGGCTCAACACCGGCGAAGATCCAGTGGCGGCCGAAAATCGCCTGCATATCGAGGTCAAAAATTTCTTTGCTTTGGTAGAACGGAGCTTCGAGGCTGTAGCCCGGGCGGCGGCGCAAAATCATCGCGCGCAGTTCGTTGGTCAGTTGCATGGGATCCTCCCTTGGAAAGGGGTCGGTTAGAAATCGATCAGGCGATTTTCTCTCAGGTAGGTGAGCAGAATTTGTGCTTTGTCGACGCTGGTGCCTTCAAAAGCGACAGCGCCACCTTTGGCCGGACTTTCAACAAAAGACAGCATTCGCGCATGGCCATCCTTATTTTCAGGGGTTTTGAGCGCAATGGCACGGCGGGCGGTGGGCTCGACGGTCCAAACTGCTTGCGATCGGCTCTTATCAGCCAGTCCAGAAACGGTCACCGTTTCAATGCGGCCAGAAACGCGCCGCGCGTGCGCGTAGGTGAGTTCGACAGGCGACAACGGATGCACGGCGGCGACGAGCGGCAACGGAGCGGCAACGGAGCGGCGCTTGCCTTTCGGCAGGAACTGACGCACGTGCGCTTCGTCCAACTCGAACTTCACATCGAGCACGCCGCCGATCATCGTTCGCCCAAGGCGGTCTGCCAGCAGGTAAGGTAGTAGACCGCTGCCCTCGCCGTGCTCTGCGCAGGCGCCCGTCAAGATCAGATCGGTGTCCTTGAGGTAGGCTGCGATTGGGTCGAGGATGTCTCGGCCAATTGCTACGTTCAGAACGTCAATGCGGCCGGCTCCTAATGCAAAATAGTCGCCGAGTCCGGGCTCTTTCTCATTGCCGGCATAAACCACACGAAGCGTTTCCCCGGCAATTTTGCGGCCGACTGCCATTGCGATCGCATCACCGCGGCAGGCGCGCGGCGCACCACTGACCGGATGGCGTCCTGCGGATACGAGCACTGCAACGGATAACGGACTACTCATGTCGTCTCCGGATTTTCGCGTTGCGCCCGCGCCTGCGCGATGCGGGTGATCAGCGCCTGCATCACCTCCTCGGCATCGCCGATAATTGTGAGATCAGCGCGCTTTGCAATGGGGGCGCCTGCATCTGTATTGATTGCGATCACATGGCGGCAGTCTTTGATGCCTTGCAGATGCTGCACCGCGCCCGAGATGCCAACGGCAATGTACGCACTGGCCGAGACTGTTTTCCCTGTGGCGCCGACTTGCTTATCACGCGAGAATTTTCCGTCATCGACGGCGACGCGGCTGGCACCGACGGCAGCCCCGAGCGTTTGCGCAAGCGATTCAAGCGTCGAGACATTGCGGACGCCATTGCCGGCAGAGACAATAAAGTCTGCCTCTTCTAGAGCAATGGCAGATGCCGTCGTCTCTTCAAGGCCAAGGTCGCGGCAGCGGTCTTTGGTGGCTGACGGGGCCGGCAGCTCTGACATCGGTACCCGATCGCCTTTTCCAACGAAGGGCAGTTCGGCATCAACGGCGCCGGCAGTGAGCAGTATCACGCGTGGTAATGGCGTGGACGCACGGGTCGACCCTGCGGACCACGGGATAGCAACGTGCGTGGCATCGAGCTCAAAGACGTGGCTCGCTGCGTTAACTCCAAGCTTGGCGATCAAACGGCGTCCGAGGTCGCCGTCGCTTGCGGACTTGTCTGGAATGAAGATGTGCTGCGGTGCGTACATTTCGATGAGTGACGTGATAGAATCCAATTCGCGGCCGGGTTGAAAGTGCGCCACGTCAAAGCAAGGCAGCACCGCTACCAGATCAGCACCCGGCTCTCTCAAGTCTTCGCTGAGCTCACCCAGCACAACAGCGATCACGCCAGTGTCTGCATCTGCCAAGATCGCAGCCGCTGCAATCGCTTGACATGCATGATCATCGAGGCAGCCGCGCTCTGAATGTGAGACGGCCATCAGCCACCGTTTGGGGAGGTGTTCGGTCCGCAG
>JANNFX010000106.1:0-9616 GCA_031380225.1 Hyphomicrobium sp. | reverse complement strand
CAAAGCGGTCTTGACGTTGCCGAGAACGGTGATGATGCCAACGCCGATGATGGCAGCGATCAGGCCGTATTCGATGGCCGTTGCACCCGACTCGTCCTTGATAAAACGTGCGATGAGCTTCTGCATTGGGGAGACTCCTGTTTAATTGATCTAGTGTGATTTTGATTTGAGAACCAATTGCCCTCTGACCTGCGATGACAGTACCGTAAACTCGTAAAAGCGAGGTAAAAAATCGAAAAAGCGAATAAACACATATTGTCAATAGCATTAAAAAAACATTCAATTGCAGAGTATTCAATCGTATCCGTTTCATTGCCCGATTGGGCGCGAGCTGTGTTGCTGATGAAAAAATAATAAATGGGCTTTTGTATTGCAAAACGATGTTGGGTCCAAAACGCAAAAACCGCCCTGGTGCTGGCACCAGAGCGGTTTTGCATTCCAACCCAAAACTTAGTTGAGGGCGGTGACGACCGAGGTGAACATCGTGACCAAAGCGGTCTTGACGTTGCCGAGAACGGTGATGATGCCAACGCCGATGATGGCAGCGATCAGGCCGTATTCGATGGCCGTTGCACCCGACTCGTCCTTAACAAAACGTGCGATGAGCTTCTGCATGATTTTAGTCTCCCAATTTGACTGTAAGCTTACTCTGATCAGTTCATTGAGAGCCCTTCGCCCTCGTGTCTGAACTAAAGACAACCTACCTGACCCAAGTAAACATCAGGTAAAAACAGAGAAAAGAGAATAAATAATTCCTGACAATTGGTTTAACCTGACGGCATACATTGATACAAAGGGCAATGCTTCACTGTGTATTGGAGAAATAACAAGGTAAGCGAATGGTTTATTGGCATTTATACTTGAATTTATGCCTTTTCGTATGATTAATAAGTGGTTTAGCTCTAGTTTACTGTGGGTTGCTCTCATTTTATACTTTGAGAGGAGGGTGTTCGCTGGCAGTAGTTTTAGCGCCTGACCGGCATTTCCGCCCGTTCTTCACCGCTAAAGCTTCAGGCAGGCCAATTGGAAACTGGCCAGCGCTGGCCACGTTTCAGTGGGGATCGCCAGGAATTGGCCGTCTGGTTTCGACGCAACACCATCAGATGCTGCCAAGCAGCGCCAACGTCCCGTCAATTCCCGCGCTGAGGCAGCCGTTTGCGTTTCATTCATCATTCTTTGGTTTGATGTCGTCAGACACAGCCCGTTTCAAAGGATGACAGGTCATGCAGCCCGGCCGCTTCGCAAAAATCGCTCTTGTATCACTGGCCGCGGCGACGACAGGCACGTATTCAACCGGAGCCGCAGCCAACGATCTGATTGTGAAGTATGATCAAGCTCAACTGCTGCGGCTGCCGAGGCCGGTTTCTGAAGTGATTATCGGCAACTCGTCAATTGCCGATGTGACCGTGCAAGGCGGCAATACCCTGGTTGTGACCGGCAAGACCTTTGGCGTGACCAACATCATCGCGCTCGATTCGGAAAAGAACATCATCCAAGACCAACGCATTGTGGTTCAGCAGGACGACCAACGCATCGTCAGTCTGACGCGGGGCGCCTCACGGCAGTCCTATAGCTGCACGCCGAATTGTTCGGTTACGCTGACGATCGGTGATGACACGGCTTACTTTGACAACGTCAAGAAGTCGGCCAGCGCCAAAGTCTCGTTTTCAACCGAAGGAGACTCGGGCGGCGGCGGCGGCGGCGGTTCGGGCGGCGGCGGCGGCGGCCAATAACTTCAACTAGCGCCGCGACACGAACGTGTCGATGACGCGCTTGCGGCCATAGCGTTCAAAGTCGATGGCGAGTTTATTGCCATCGACGGATACCACCACACCATCGCCAAGCGTCCGGTGAGTGACTTTATCGCCCGCCGAAAATCCGGCCCCTGTCGCAGAGGACGAGGCGACCAATTGACCTTCAATCGTGATCGGAGTGCGTGCCGTGCCCGCGCTGCTTGATCCACTTCGCCGATTGGCGGCTGTGCCCGCCTTGGCCCGTTGCCAGCCTGGTGTTTCATAACTTGATTGGAACGGTCGTGGCGCTTCGTCAAATCGGCTGGCGCCATAGGGGCCGGCCGATCCAGCGCCTGCATATTTATAGGCGCCACCAAACGGACTTCGGGTTTCCAAAACAGTGACGTGGGCTTCTGGCAATTCGTCGACGAACCGCGACGGCTGCGCCGATTGATAAAGGCCGCGGTTGCGCCGGTTTTGCGCGAATGAAACCTTGGCCTGCTTTTTCGCGCGCGTAATGCCGACATAGGCGAGGCGGCGTTCTTCTTCGAGCCCCGCCAATCCACTCTCATCAAGCGAACGTTGATGGGGGAATAGTCCCTCTTCCCATCCCGGAAGAAACACAACGTCAAACTCCAAGCCCTTGGCGCCGTGCAACGTCATGATCGAGACGCGCTGGCCATCATCGCCCTGTGCGGTGTCCATCACCAGCGAAACGTGTTCGAGGAATCCGGGCAGAGTTTCAAACTGATCCATAAACCGCACGAGTTCTTTCAAGTTCTCGAGACGGGATTGCGACTGTGGGTTCTTGTCGGCTTGCCACATCGCCGTGTAGCCGCTTTCATCGAGAATGAGTTCTGCCAGTTCCGTATGTTTCAAGCCGTCTGCTTGGTGGCGCCAACGTTCGAAGTTTGACACCAGGCCGGTTAGGGACTTGCGTGCCTTAGCGGACAAATCGTCGGTTTCAATGATTTCGCGGGCAGCGCGATAAAGGGGAATAGATCGTGCGCGCGCTAAACTCCGCAGCCGTTCGACAGTCGTATCGCCCAGGCCACGCTTTGGTACGTTGATGATGCGCTCGAACTTTAAGTCGTTGGCAGGATTGGCAACCACTTCCAAATAGGCGATGGCGTCCTTGATTTCTTGACGCTCATAAAATCGCGGCCCACCGATGACGCGATACGGCAGCCCCATGGTCATGAAGCGGTCTTCGAAAGCGCGCATCTGAAACGATGCACGGACGAGTATTGCGATCTCGTTGAGCGGATGGTTGAGCTTGCGCAACTGCTCGATATCTTCACCGATCGAGCGCGCCTCGTCTTCATCATCCCAAACGCTGAGCAAGGTGACCTTTGAACCGGCCTCGCTGCTGGTAAATAAGGTCTTGCCGAGCCGGCCCTTATTATGCGCGATGACCGCGCTTGCTGTAGCCAATATGTGCGCGGTCGAGCGGTAGTTGCGCTCCAGCCGGATGACAGTGGCGCCCGGGAAATCAACATCGAACTTGAG
The DNA here is from genome assembly GCA_031380225.1 of Hyphomicrobium sp. Taxonomy (GTDB): domain Bacteria; phylum Pseudomonadota; class Alphaproteobacteria; order Rhizobiales; family Hyphomicrobiaceae; genus JANNFX01. Next base: position 6,374 of record JANNFX010000106.1, on the reverse strand, counting down.
AATGTTATCGACCTCGGCCCCGCGCCAGCCGTAGATCGACTGATCATCGTCGCCGACGCAGGCAATATTGGGAGACCCTTGAGCCAGCAGCCGCAGCCAAAGATATTGGACGACGTTGGTATCCTGGTACTCATCAACTAAGATGTACTTGAAGCGCTTCTGGTAGTCGGCCAGGATGTCTGGATGGGTGCGGAAGATCTGCAAGCCTTCCAGCAGAAGATCACCAAAATCGACCGCGTTCAGTTCCTTGAGCCGGCGTTGATAAGCGGCATAGAGTTTGCCTCCTATCCCATTGCCAAATGCCATAGCTTCGCCGGCCGGGACTTTGTCAGGCACCAAGCCCTTGTTCTTCCAACCATCGACGAGTGCCGCGAACTGGCGTGCCGGCCAGCGCTCCTTATCGAGCCCCTCCGCCTCGATGACCTGTTTCATCAACCGGATCTGATCGTCAGTATCGAGGATTGTAAAACCGGATTTCAAGCCGGCTAACTCGGCATGACGGCGCAGGATTTTGACGCCGATCGAATGAAAGGTCCCGAGCCACGGCATGCCTTCGATGGCATTTCCTGCCAAAGTCGCGATCCGCTCTTTCATCTCGCGCGCGGCTTTGTTCGTGAACGTCACCGCCAAGATTTGCGATGGCCACGCCCGCCCGGTCGCCAAAATGTGCGCAATCCGGGTGGTCAAGACGCGAGTTTTCCCGGTGCCAGCGCCTGCCAACACGAGGACCGGCCCGTCCAACGCCTCAACCGCCTGCTTTTGCTCCGGGTTTAGCCCATCCAAATAAGGCGTGGGTCGAACGCCGAGCGCGCGTTGAGACAGTGGCACATGCGTAACCATGTCTGCGCTTGTTGTTGGGGACAGAGGCAGATCGAAAGGTGGTGCATGGCCTAGGGGCTCGCCGCCCATCGGGTCATCGGCAGCGTCGTCGTCCCAGCCTGGCTCACGCTCCGGGGCATTCTTGTTCACGAATTGTTTTCCTTGGGCGGTCATACCTCCCACTATACTACGATGCGTCCGGCGGCAATTCGACGGACGCATCGCCCCCCAAAAGATTTCGGCCGCTGCTGCCGATTAGGGGCAGCTGTTGCTGTGGCAACATGCCGATCTGGCGAGCTTTTTTCGGTTTGGGAATTTTTTAGCAGTTTTTTTGCTCAGCAATTGACCCAATTCATATGTAGAGTTCGAAGCTGTTGGGCTAAAGTGGGTTGGTAATCTTAACATGGCTCGCCTGGCGCGCTAAACGATGTGGCAGAGCGTCCAAGTTGATTTGGCTGCAGCAAAGTCAAAGGCAATACTCCGCGAATGAATAACGCGCTCCTTTATCTTGGCGGGCTGATGGTCGTGGTGTTGACGGCTCTGTTTGCAGGTCCGCATTTCGTCGACTGGAACAGCTATCGCGGCGTATTTGAGGAAGAGGCGAGCCGGGTACTTGGCCGTGACGTGCGTGTTGGCGGTGCTGTTAATCTGCGCTTACTGCCAAAGCCCTACGTGAGCCTCGAAAAGCTGAAGATCTCCGATCCAGACAGCGAGACTGGCGACAGCTTGTTGAGAGCCGAGAATTTCACGTTGTGGCTTTCCGTTCCACCTCTGCTTAAGGGTGTGCTCGAGGCCAATAAAATCGAAATCCGCCGGCCGGTGGTGCAGTTGGTCAGTGGCAAAGATGGCAAAGGCAATTGGCAGAACGTCACGTTTAACGCCGGGCATATTCCATTTGTGCCCGATGACGTCACTCTGCAATCGGTCAATATCATAGACGGGACCGTCATCGTCGGAACTAGCAAGCGGTCCGAGATCGCGCGCTTCGATGCCATCAATGGCGAGTTGAGTGCGGATGCGGTCGAAGGACCGTATAAATTCGCCGGCACCGTGACTGCGTCAGGCGTCAGCAAAGAAGTGCGTGTTGCGACGGCGGCACCTGATGAAAATGGCGTGGTCCGTTACAAAGCATCTGTGAAGCCGGACGGCAATGGCAATGGCTACGCGCTTGCCGGCACCATTTCAGGGATCAAGGATCAACTTAAGTATGACGGCGAACTTAGTGCCAACCTCATAGTCCCTGCACTGGGGTCCGGCCAACCTGCCAAGCCATTGAAATCCGATTTGACCGCCAAGGTATCGGGAGATACCCATGGCTTTGAATTGAAGGAGATGGCGCTGGCGTTTGATGCGCAAACCTCTCCGCAAACAGTGACGGGTTCGGCCAAAGTATCTTGGCCTGACCGAACGGAAATCACGGCCGAGCTAAATTCCAGACTGTTCGATATCGACCGGCTCACAGGCGGCGGCAAAGTGGTGCCGATGACGTTCGCCCGTGATCTCGCAGAGGCTATGGCGGCTGAACTTTTTGGCGATGCAGCCACCGAGGCAACGGTGGCATTTGATCAAGTTACACTGGGTGGTGAAACCTTGAGCGGCGTACACCTTAAGGCGTCGCGTAAAGGCGGCCCGCTTCAGCTCAGTGATGTGAAGGCCAGCCTGCCGGGGGGCACGCGAGCTGATATCAGCGGCGTGCTAGACGGGACTGGCGACAAGCGGTCGTTCATTGGTCAAGTCTCTGTTCGCGGCCAAAGCTTGTTGAAATTCCTGAACTGGGGAACGGGCGCTGCGAGCCCGCTGCCGGCCAAGGCAGACGGTCCATTCATGCTTGAAGGCGGCCTCGGACTTTCGGCCGACAGTATTGATGTGAGTGAGGCGACGGCAGAGGTCGCAGGCATACCACTTTCGGGTGAGATCAAAGTCGGCCGTGGTACAAATAGCAAAGTTTCAATTTCGGTTGACGGCGATCGCATCGACGCAGGCCTGTTTATGCCCGGCATTCTCGATCCAGGCTTTCTCGCTGCTCAGCTCAGGGGACGGCCGGTCAAAGATGGACCGGCGCCAGTCTTTCCAAAAGATGTGCGCATTCGATTGCGCGCAGGTGAGCTCATCGATGGCGATCATCTCTACCGGAATGTTGACGCGAATTTGGCAGCCGAAAACGGCCGTTTATCGGTGCCGAGGTTGAAAGTGACGACCAGCGACGGCGTGACCCTCGACCTTGAAGGGGAAACGGCTTCTGCATCCACGTTAGCTTCTGTGGATGATGTAGGCAAAACGGCAAACGCGATGCTGGGCATAATACGCGGCACGGTTACCGCCAAATCGCCGGTGGCGGTTGCAGCACTTGCGCGCAGCATTGGACTGCGCACGGTCGCCGCAGCGTCCGATCCGGGCATCCAACAACTCGCGCCTCTGAGCCTAGCGGGTACACTGGCCTTCGGTGGTCAGACTGAGTCTGCGATGTCGGTCACGTTCGACGGCTCAGCCGGTGCAGCGCGACTAGCGGGCAAGGTGCAACTTGACGGTGGGCTGGGTACGCCGTGGACTGACGCTTCCGCCGGTCTGACATTGACCGCTGATAGCCAAGATATCGTCTCAACTTCGGCGGCACTGATGGCACTCCGTAAGGGCTCACCAGTTCGCTTTGCGATTGATCCGAAGCCCGGCCATTTGTCGGTCGTCGCGCGCTCGGGTGGCGGCGGTCCGGTGCTGGTCCGCGCCACCGTCGCAGCAAGCGGACTGACAGCGGATATCGACGGCAAACTCTTGTCACCGCAGACCGACGCCCAAGAATTCGCAGGCGACGTTCGCCTGAAGACCGATGATGCCCGCCAAGCTCTGGCACTCGCAGGCCTGCATGTTGGCAAAGGTATTGGAGTCGTGCCGCTTGAGGGTATCTTATTGCTCAGTGCAAAAGAAAGCGGATGGTCAGTTGCAAGCAAATCGCTGATGGCCGGAGAGTCGCGGTTGGCTGGCACATTGTCGGCTGGTGCATCGGATACTGGTAGCACCAAGTATGCCGCCGATATTGATGTCCAATCGGCGACCATTCCGGGGCTGTTGGCATTTTTGACAACCGATACGATTGCGCCAGCAGCTGTTAAAGCGGTGGATCTCAATGCCAAGCCGGTGCGGGAAAACAAGTGGCGCAGGACTGTTTCGCAGGCCGATCCGTTGCCGTCAATTTGGCCGTTACAGAGCTTCGACAGTGCGGCAGTTGGCAGCGTGCCAGGCACCATCAAGGCCCGATTCGCAACATTGGCGTTTGAGCCTGGCGTGTCGCTCCGCGAAGTTGAGTTGGAAGCGGTTGTCGCTCCAGGCATCATTGATGTCACGCGTCTTGACGGCGCCGCGCTCAGTGGCGAAATCCACGCCAAGATAAAGCTCGAAAAATCTGGTCTTGGCATGTCGCTGACTGGCTCGACCGGCTATAGCAGCGGCAAGAATACGGCAACCATCTCGTTCACTGGGAGTGGTGCCGCGCCAGCTGACGTTGTCAGGAGCTTAACCGGCAAGGGCGAATTGGCTCTGCACGAGGTGACACTGACTGGAAACTCGCCGGCCGCCGTTGGCGCGGTAGCTGAAAACTTTATTGCCGGCAATGTGCGCAATGCGGCCGGTCAGGATGTCGAAGACCAGCTGATCGAAGCCATTAAAACGGGATCGCTGGCACTCGGTCAGATGACCATTCCGTTGGCAATTGAAGGTGGTACTGCGCGGCTCAGCACGGTGAAAATCGATACCGCAGACGGGCGTGCAGCCAATGACACATCACTTGAACTCCAGTCTTTGAAACTCGATAGCCAGTGGCGCATCGAGCCCAAGGTTCAACGATCCTTGAGCAATCCGGAACGCATCGTTCTGGCGCCGGTCACTGTTGCATATTCCGGCAAGCTCAAAGACCTAGCAACGCTTGAACCGGTCATCGTCACCACCGCACTCGAGCGCGAACTGACGGTTCGCAAAATGGAACGCGGCGTCGAAGAACTTGAGCGGCTGCGCCAAATCGACGAAACCAAAGCCAAGGAAGAGAAAGACCGCCGCATCGCTGAAGAAGTGCAACGGCTCAAGGATCTTGAGGCTAAGCGAGCCTCTATCGAAGCCGCCAAGGCCGCTGCCGCTGCCGGCTTGACGCCACCTGGGCCAGCGGCTGCTGTAAACCCAGCCGCCAATCTGGGCGCAGACTCAATGACCGGTTCAGCGGACCCGGCTGCTTTAAGCAAAGAACAAGAAGGCGATGTGTTGAATGGCGCCACAGCCCCCGTTCCGCGCAGTGACCTTGGCCGTTCACAGCCGGCCAACAGCCCGAAGCCGTTGCGCAAAAAGTCGCAAAGAGAAACTTGGAAGCCGTTTTCAGTTTCACCCTATCAGTGACGCTTGACGGTATTCAATCGCGATTTCCGCCTTCATAACTTTCGGCTGCTACGTGGCGCCTGACGTAATCCAACACCCAAATCCGGACCGCTCCCGATAGGCCGCAGCCGTCGCGGTTCGCGTCAATACGTGCGACGAGGGACGCCAGCGAAATGCCCTCGCGCGCAGCCGCTTCTTTGAGCGCATCCCAAAACGGGGTCTCAAGCGAGATCGATGTGCGGTGGCCTTGCAGTGAAAAAGATCTTTTGACGGGGCGATGGTTCACGACACACTGCCGGAGTCCAGGTCGTCATCGGGGTCGGGGTTGGCGCGTTTGGCGCTTTCAGAGTTGGCGCGGTACGCGCCGTCGAGCCGCGCCGTATCCAGCTTGATCAACGCCGCCGTTGCTGTGCGCTCGGCCTTGGAGCGGCCAAATAGAACGCGGTTCTCCGGCGACTGTTTCAGCTTGTCAGCCTTTTGTTTGGCCTTACGGGCTTTACGCAGATTGATGATGTCGGCGGTCATTGTCTTGCTACCAACTGATGCTGCCGAAGATGCGGCGCAACGCTCAACTCATTTTAACTCGGAGAATGTGTCAATCCAAGTCTCAAGCTGAGTGATGCCAACGCCGTTCAGTCAGTTCTTTCCTGAGCGCGGTTTCCAATACGGCCGATACGTTTGTGCCATGCTGTTTGGCCTCGTCGAGCAAGGCAGCATCGACTGTCACGTTAATGGCCCGCTTTTTCCGTTCAATTGTAGCATCTGTCATCAGCGTGCCTCATGCACATTAGCTATGCACATTCCGCGACGGTCGCCAATCTGCAACGTTCAATTTACCTCACTCCGGCCCGATCATTTTCTCGGGGCGGACGGCTTCGTCGAACTCCTTGTCTGTCACATAGCCGCCGCCAACGGCTTCTTGGCGCAATGTGGTGCCGTTCTTGTGGGCGGTCTTGGCAATTTTGGCGGCATTGTCGTAGCCGATCTTGGGCGCCAAAGCGGTGACCAGCATCAAGGATCGCTCAAGCCCGGCTTTGATGTTGTCTTCGCGCGGTTCAATTCCGGCGACGCAGTTGTCGGTGAATGATCGCGCCGCGTCACTCATCAAGCGCACCGACTGCAGGAAGTTGTAGGCCATGACCGGGTTGTAAACATTCAATTCAAAATGGCCTTGCGAGCCAGCGAACGTGATCGCGGCA
>JANNFX010000051.1:0-6928 GCA_031380225.1 Hyphomicrobium sp. | reverse complement strand
CAAGACCTATCCAGGCGGCAAGCAGGTGTTGAAGGACATCTCATTGTCGTTCCTGCCGGGTGCCAAGATCGGCGTTGTGGGCTTGAACGGCGCTGGAAAGTCTACGCTCTTGAAAATCATGGCCGGCATGGTCGATGATTTTATCGGCGAGGCCAAGCCGACCGAAGGCGTCAAGGTCGGCTATCTGGCCCAGGAACCGCAGCTCGATGCCACCAAAGACGTGCTCGGCAACGCCATGGAGGGCGTAGCGGAAAAGAAGGCCATCCTCGATCGCTACAACGAGATCGCTTCCAACTATTCCGACGAGACTGCCGATGAGATGACGGCGCTGCAAGACCAGATCGACGCGCAGGACTTGTGGGACTTGGATACGCAAGTCGAGCAAGCGCTCGATGCACTGCGCTGCCCGCCTGGTGATGCCGAAGTGACCAAGCTCTCGGGTGGCGAAAAGCGCCGTGTCGCTCTCACGCGCCTGTTGCTCGCCAAGCCCGACATTCTGCTGCTCGACGAGCCGACCAACCATTTGGACGCCGAAAGCGTGGCCTGGCTCGAGCGTTTTCTCAAGGAGTACACCGGCTGCGTCATCCTCGTCACCCATGACCGCTACTTCCTCGACAATTTGACTGACTGGACGCTGGAACTCGATCGCGGCCAAGGCGTGCCGTACAAGGGCAACTACTCGAGTTGGCTCGAACAGAAGGCCAAGCGTCAGGAAGCCGAAAAGTCAGCCGAAGAAAGCAAACAGAAGGCGATGACGCGCGAACTGGAATGGATCCGAGCGTCGCCGAAAGCGCGGCAAGCCAAGTCCAAAGCCCGCGTCACGGCCTATGACAAGCTGGTTGAAGCCTCGGGCCGCGAAGAACTGGGCAAGGCCACATTCTCGATCGCACAAGGCCCACGGCTCGGTGATTTGGTTGTTGAAGTCGAGGGGCTTTCGAAAGCCTTTGGTGACCGGTTGCTGATCGACGACCTGTCGTTCAAGCTGCCACCGGGCGGCATTGTCGGCGTCATTGGGGCCAACGGCGCCGGCAAGACCACGCTGTTCAAAATGATCACCGGCAAGGAAAAGCCCGATGCTGGCAGCATTCGTTTGGGCGAGACTGTAAAGCTCTCCTATGTCGATCAAAGCCGCGATCACCTTGATGATAAGAAAACTGTTTGGGAAGAAATCTCAGGCGGCCTCGACATCATGAAATTTGGTGACAAGCGCGAAATGCCAAGCCGCGCCTATTGCGGCTGGTTTAACTTCAAGGGTTCGGATCAGCAAAAGAAAGTTGGCCTGCTGTCAGGCGGTGAGCGCAATCGCGTGCATCTCGCCAAGATGTTGAAAGAGGGCGGCAACCTTTTGCTGCTCGATGAACCGACGAACGATCTCGACACCGAAACCTTGGGCGCTCTCGAAGCGGCACTCGAAGATTTTCCCGGCTGCGCCGTGGTCATCTCACATGATCGCTTCTTCCTCGATCGCTTGGCAACGCACATCCTCGCCTTCGAAGGCGACAGCCACGTCGAATGGTTCGAGGGCAACTTCGCCGACTACGAAGAGGATAAGAAAAAGCGCCTCGGCGACGCCGCCGTTGAACCCCACCGGGTGAAATTCAAGAAGTTTGAGAGGTAGGGGGCGTGGGAAACATCGGCTTAGGCGGCGCCAGTGCGTTTGCCGAATAATCCATAACTTCAGCTGTGCGATCTGCCAGGAGAAGCCGTAAGCGTTGGTTGATGAAAATCTTTTCGCGTCCGACGGTCACGGCTTCGAGCACTCCAATTCTTACAAGTGCCCTGAGGTATTCCGATGCGGTTTCGCGTTTGGCAACGCCGACATTCACGAGATCTGTGATCCTGCAGTACGGCCGGGAGAATATGACGTCAAGCAATGCGCCGGAGGGAACGCGGGGCAGCGCCTGTAAAATGTGGCTTTTTGCAGCTAACGTCAAACAATGGAGTTCCGCAAGTTTTCGCGTTGTCCTTACCGCCGACAAGGCAATCAGTTCTAAGATGAACGCGATCCAGTCCTCCCAAGCTTGATCAAGGGTGACATCAGCCAGTAACGCATAATAGGTTGCACGGTACTCAAGAACTTCCCGGCTTAGATAAAGGATCGGAAGTTCCAATACCTTTTGCTCGACTAAAAATAGTATATTGAGAACGCGGCCTGTTCGTCCGTTGCCATCGGAAAACGGGTGAATAGCTTCGAATTGGTAGTGTTGCACCGCCATGCGGATCAGCGGATCGATATCCGAAGGTTCATGCAAATAGTTCTCCCAATTTGCTAGCATCGTGCGGATGAGCTCCTCACCCACAGGTGGCGTATAGATCACCGTGTTGGAGTTCTTGTTTGAGATGGTTGTGCCAGGGACGCGACGAATGCCGATGTCTGAATCTTTGATCGTTGAGCAAATCTCAATCGCTGTATTAGTGCAAATGGGGCGTTCGGCCAGCTTCCTAAACCCATCCCAGATCGCCCGCTGATAGCGGATCGCTTCTTTTGTTGGAGCATCAGTCGGTTCATTCTCGATGTAGGCGCCGCGAAACAGCTGATCATTGGTCGTGACGATGTTCTCAATCTCGGAACTGGCTTTCGCTTCGAGCAGTGAGATGGATGGTAAAAGCAGGGCAGGGTTGGGCAGTTGCTTGACTTCGGCGTTGAGCCGCGCGAGCTCTTTGTTGGCCTCGTTACAAGCCTTAAGGACGCGTTTTGTCTCGATCTCCCCTTTCGGCGGGAGGTGGGGGAGTTCGTCGAAAGGCTTGGTCGGAATGAATATCATCTACCCAACATGTCGAAAAAACCATTTTTTGTCGACGTATATCACCATTTGTGTCGACAAAAAATTAAAAAATCGACACGTTATGCACTTCGTGTCGACGGTACCGATACGTTAATTGACGCGCTTGGGAACCCCCGGTCCGCTATTTCCCCTCAACCCAAACGGGCCGCCCCCGTTTCCAAAGGCGGCCCGCTTGTGCATCGTTGAATATCCGAAGTACTTACAGCCTTAACCCTGCACTTCGAGTTTCGGCAACTTGCCGATGTCGCTTGCAGGCATAGCTACAGCGACCTTCTCTCCTTGTTTGGAGAGCATGTCGGCTGGGATGGCGACGGTCTTGCCGCCGAAGCCCAGGAAGGAGCCGGTCTTAACGTGGATCTCACGGAGCTTTCCGTCAGGTCCAGCCTTCACGGCCATAACCTCGCCGATCTTCTTGCCGTCGTTACTCACGACTTCAAGGCCGACCAGCGGGTCTGTTGCACTCTTTGCCGCCGCAGTTGATCCCGGTTTAGCCGCCGGTTCCTCTGAAGCGTTGTCCTCCGCTGCCGCGCCGTAGCCGGCATTAGGAGACTTTGCCGCCGGAGCCGGGGCCGGCCCACCGGGTACAGGCTCGTACTTGCCTGCCGCGGGGGCCTGCCCGGGAGCAGGCGGTGCCGTCTGAGCGGAGACGGCGAGTGCGAGCAGGAAGGGCGCGGCTGTCAGGGCCAACGCACCTGCGATTGGTCGAACCAGTTTATCGAACACCATGACTGGTACTCCTTATCTTCTGCTATGGGCGCCATTGCCAGACTGCCGGAATGGTAGCCATTGAGCTTTGGCGCCCAGGGTTAAGGTTGGGCGATGATCTTGATCTGACGAGGATATTCAGGTCACGAAGGCGTGAGGCGAGCCTATTAATTTCAGTCCATTGCCACGTCAGCGCCGCATTTTCCTGAAGCCGATCCGTGCCCGGATCGTTGCTCGCTGGCAACTGAGGTGTGGCGGCAAAAAGCGAACTAGTCGGATGGTTGGTTATCGCTCGATTCCGCTCAGCCTGACGTAGAAATCAATAATTAGGGGTCTAAGCGGTGGTCGCAATGCCTTGCCATTGGTTCGATTGCCGACAGGATCGAACTGCCGAAAAGTGTGGCATTACGGATGCAAAGTTAGGCTTTTCCACAGATTCGCCCTTGTCAACGGCGAGTGCTGCACCTTTAATCAGGTCTGCGGAGCTTGCCGACTGGGATTACCCGCGACACACACGATTTGAAGAAGATTGTGCGATTCCAATTTGATCGCTCGGGTAATGGCCTGACTGGGGGAACCGGATGAAAACGAAATCGACGATTACGATGGCAGCAGTGGCGGCGTGCGGATGGCTCACAGGATGCGCGGACAGCGGCATTCTGGGTTCGAACGTTACGACCTCATCCGTTGACGCTAACGCCGCCAAGGTGGCGATGACATCGCCTCGGCCCGATCCAGTTTGCGTTGCCTTACTGGCTAAGATCGACGGAATCCGCAAGGACGGTGTGGCTGAGCGTGTCGAACAGGCTGCTCAAGGGAAGTCATCAACTGTCCCTGTAAAGCGCGCTTCGCTTGCACAAGTGGCGGAACTCACCAAGGCGAATATCGAATATCAGGCGAAATGCTCGGCGCCTGGTTTGAAGTCGGCTTACATTGCTCCGGCAGTTCCAGTGGCACCTGTCGCGACTGCTCCTGCAGCAACGCCCGCTCCTAAGAAGCAGGCTGCTGTCGTGAAACCGGCTGCTGTCGCGGCTGCGCCAGTTGCTGCCCCCGCCGTAGCACCGGTCGCGCCCGTTGCTGTAGCGGCTCCCGTCGTCGCTCCTCCGGCACCCGTCGCTTCAGCTGCACCCGCTCCTGCTGCTGCCGTCACACCGATGCCGGTCATTCCAGGCGTCTCTGTCGCTGCTGGGGCCCATTAGTTGATTCCGTAATAGGGGCAAGAGCCCCTGTTGCGGTAATGCTGCCACAGTGCCGCCCCGACGACTTGATAACCCACGGTCATGTGGCCAAGACGGGTTAACGCGGGCATCTGCCTCTGCTAACAGGGCTGCCAGGATGCGCTGGGCAAAAGCCGGACGGTATGAGCCGTTGGGTTTAAGCCGGTGCACAGGATTAGACCGCACGCTATAGCGTTGTGGATCGCACGAACAGAGTGAGTGGGGAATGCAGGCGACAGAGCGACGCGCGAACAGTCTATGGGCAACCGCATTCGGGTGCGCGGCTATTTCGTTGCTATTGGGCGGTTGCGCGGGTGGCGGCGGTAGCCAAGCCGCGTCTCTGCCGGCTGGAAGCACATGCCAATCCATCAAATCGCGCCTTAGCCAACTTGATGCCAAGGGCGTGCGCGGGTCAATCGAGGCCCAAGCGGCGGGCTCAAAGTTGTCGTCCGGCGCCAAGGCCGACGCTGACGCTTACAACAGCTTGCTGAATGACTACCTTAAGGCCCGCTGTCACGAAGCCCCACACTAATTGAGCCGTGTTGAGATTAGGTTCGGCCTGGTAGCTGGACCTTTTACAGAGTTCGGCCGCGTATCAAGCCCAGAGGAGCCACTATGGACGAATATATCGGATATCTGCGAGATCGTCCCGACTTAGTGATCATGCTTATTAATGGTCTCATCGCAGGCTGGTTGGCTGGTTTGCTGCTCGGAGGCGGCGGATTAATCCGCAATCTCATCATTGGCGTTATTGGAGCTTTGGTCGGCGGTTGGATGGTGCAACAGGGGATGTTCACGCTCCCCTACGACTTCAATACGATCATCCCGACGTATGGCAACCAAATCGCTGTCTCGACAATAGGGGCTATGCTCGTGGTCCTCATTGCTCGCTTTCTTGGCGGCCGGTAACTCCGCGGCGACTTCAATAAGCACTGAGGCTCATGCCTGCGTTTTCAAACGTCCGTCGCGTGCCGTTTTCAGCCCGGCAGATGTTTGACGTCGTGGCCGACGTCGAGCGCTATCCCGAATTTCTGCCAATGTGCGACAGCCTTCAGGTGCTTGGTCGCGAGGAGAGGCCACCTCAGTCTGTGCTGACCGCGCGGATGGGGGTTGGCTACAAGGCCATCCGTGAAACCTTCACCTCGCGCGTGACACTCAATCCAGACGCTAACGCAATCCTAGTTGAATATCTCGACGGACCGTTCCGGCGCTTAGAAAATCGTTGGCGGTTTTTGCCGGTGCGTTCGGGGTCAAACCCCTCGCACCTGATGGCGCAACCAAATGGCGATGTTCGTCGCGAGGGGTCTGACCCCATCAGCCTTACCGACATCGATTTCTATGTCGACTATGAATTCCGCTCGCCGTTGTTGGCAATTCTGATGGGTGCGGTCTTCGATAAAGCTTTCCGGCAATTTGCAGCGGCATTCGAGGATCGTGCGCGGAAGGTTTATGGGCGCGATGCGCCAGTGGCGGGTGTTTAGTGTTGATGCGGCTTGCGACGTTCCTCCAGTTCCGTTGCCGCTATTGAAATATCCGCCTCTCGCTTCCAGCAAAGTTCCGCCCATAGGCCAAAGCCGCCAATGTCTGATTGGCTCATTTCAGTTTTTGAGCCTGAGGCGACATTGAGATCTTTCAATTTCGAGATAGTGCCAGGCTCCCGGAACTTATTTGCCTATGAGCACGTTTGCCTACGAGCCCCTTTATTCAAAGGAATGGTCATGAAACAGGATTTCACAAGACGAGGCTTGATTGCAGTTGCAGGGCTGACACTGATCGCCGCCCCGGTGGCAGTTTTGACGGGCGCAAATATCGCGCAAGCGGCTGAGAAGAAAACCATCCCTGACAAGAGTCTGTACGATAGATTAGGCGGCGTGTTCGCCATTGCGGCGGTCGTGGATCACTTCAGTGATGCCGTTGTGAAGAACCCCATCGTCGGCCAGGAATCCAAGAACCCGCAGCTCAAGGAATGGCATACCAAGAACCTAGGAAGGCTGCCCGGCCTCAAGTTCATGCGGACGCTGTGGGTCTGCAACGTTTCTGGTGGGCCCTACCAGTACACGGCCAATAAGCCCGGCAAGACGCCGCTCGGCCTTGAGGAGGCCCACCGGGACCTCCAGATCTCTCCGGCCGAATTCGATGAGGTCGCAGCGGAACTCGGACGGACCCTGGACTTCGTCAAGGTCCCGAAGCCCGAGAAGGCCGAAGTGCTTGCAGCCTTCG
>JANNFX010000044.1:0-32881 GCA_031380225.1 Hyphomicrobium sp. | reverse complement strand
TGATGAGCGGCCCGCCGGGTTCGGGCAAATCCATGCTTGCGGCGCGGCTGCCGACAATACTGCCACCACTGTCGCCCGAAGAAATGCTCGAAGTTTCGATGATCCATTCGCTCGCCGGTGAGTTGATGGGTGGCAAACTCTGTGTCGACCGGCCATTCCGGGCGCCGCATCATTCAGCCAGTATGGCCTCGCTTGTTGGCGGCGGCTCACGGCCGAAACCAGGTGAAGCCAGCCTCGCCCATCTCGGCGTATTATTCCTCGATGAGCTGCCTGAGTTTTTGCCGAACGTGCTCGACGCCTTACGTCAGCCACTCGAAAGCGGCGAAATTATTATTGCGCGCGCCAACCATCGCATCTGTTACCCTTCGCGCTTTCAATTGGTTGGCGCCATGAACCCGTGCAAATGCGGCGGCGGAAATCCCGGCGAAAGTTGCCGCCGCGGCCCGCGATGCGCCGCCGAATACCAAGCCCGCATCTCAGGCCCGTTGTTGGATCGTATCGACCTCAATATCGAAATGCCGGCCGTCGCCGCCTCCGATCTGACGTTGCCGCCGTCGCGCGAAGGCAGCGCCGAAGTGCGTGCCCGCGTCACCAATGCGCGCGAACTGCAACGGGCACGCTTCAAGGACGCGGGCTTTGCAAACGTCCGCACCAATGCCGAATGCACTGGCCAGCTCTTGGACCGCATCGCGATGCCTGACGAACCCGGCTTGCAGTTGATGCGTCAAGCTGCAGATGCCTTGCGGCTCTCTGCCCGCGGTTTCCACCGGGTCTTGAAAGTCGCCCGCACCATCGCCGACCTCGATGGCATAGAAAAAACCGGCCGCGCGCACATCGCCGAAGCCTTGTCTTACCGCGGCGAGACTCTGCGGACCGGCATGGCGGCTTAACCCGGTGTCCTGGCCGCCGGTTAGAACCTGTACCGCCGGGGACAGCCGCCGCCAGGCCGCGCCAGTTAAGCTCATCCGGCAAAATCATCACTCCAGCCGGTCACGCTGCCGATTGGGGCTTGATTGCCCGCCACTTCTGCCGTTGACTTAGCCGGGTGCATTAGTGCTCCGCGAGTTGATGGTCCGCTCCCCATTTGCCAGCCGGCCCCAAACACAAGGATTGCCCAACATGACAGACGGTCTGGATCGTATTTCCGACGCTCGCGCCGCGAAACAGTACGCGGCCTTCAAAGGCTTCTATATTCATTGCTTCATTTACGTGCTGGTCTGTTTGCTGTTGGTGCTCATCAACGTGTTGTCCGCCAAGCCAATGTGGGCCCAGTGGCCGATCATCGGCTGGGGCATCGGTGTCGCGTTCCATGCCTATGGTGCGTTCGTCAAAACCCCCAAGGAATTGGCGAAATGGGAATCTCAACAACTCGCCCGTGCAAAAAAAGCATGATGCCTAAAGCTCGGATTGAGCCGCCACGCCGCCAGCCCACTCTAATGCAAAGCCCCAACTGCCTTACGCTTGAGCTGCGGCGCCGGCCGTCCGGTGGCTATAGTTTGCACCGATGAACCGATTGCCGCCTCCAGAGCCTCTCGTATTGACGGATGCAAAAATCGGAAACCGCTTGCTGTGACTTTGGCTGGCAGCACGCGCTGGCCGCCCAACATGAGTTCGCGGGCGAAATCACCGAGTGCAAATTCGAGCGGCAAGGCCGGTGTCGCGAGCACGGCCGGCCGGTTCAAAGCCGCACTCAACTCGGCGACGAATTCGGCATTCCTAACTGGAGCTGGCGCAGTCGCATTGACGACGCCGCACACGTCCTCATTTGCGATCGTAAATGCGATCAGCCGCACCATATCGTCGAGACTGATCCAGCTCATCCATTGCTGACCGCTGCCGAGCTTGCCGCCCAAACCAAGATCAAAGACCGGCAACAGCCGGCCCAGCAAGCCACCGTCGCGGCCGAGCACGAGGCCAGTTCGAAGTGAAACCGCACGGATCCCTAATTCGCGGCCAGCAGCAGCCGTTGCCTCTTCAACCGCCGCACACGATCTGACCGTGAATAGTTTGCGGTCGCCGCCTGTGTCAGCTTCGGTCAGCATGTCATCGCCTCTGAGGCCATAGCGGCCGATGGCTGAGGCTTTGATGAGCACTTTTGGCTTGAAGAAAAGCCTCTGCACCAACTTCCGGATATCGCGCAACATGCGCACGCGCGACGCGATGACGTGGAACTTGCGCCAGCGCGTCCACAAACCTCCGGCAACCGGCTCTCCCGCCAAATCAACGATGGCATCGAAGTAATCTGTGATGTGGATCTGATCGAATGAGGTGATAACCCTGACCGGCGCCGTCAGTTGAGCCGCGCGATCCAGCGAACGGACAAGAACCGTCACACTGTGGCCGCTGGCCGCGAGTGAACGCACCAGTTGCGACCCGATAAAGCCAGTTCCTCCGGTCACCAGCACGGATCTGCGGCCGCTGATGACATCAGACGCCAACAGATCTGCAATCGGTGTTGGTTTTGGCTCAGCGAAATGGCTTGCGCGCCGGCTCGTATAGAAATCGCGAATAGCGAAAAGGAAACAGCCAACGGCCGCGAACGTCAGCACCCAACTGCCGTATCCATAGGAGACACCTTCAAAGCCCGTTGGCCGCTCTGCCCAGCGCAAGATTTCAGGCCCAATCAGGACCAGAACGCCGCCGTAGTTGATCGCCAACAGCGTATGCAGCACGCGCTCGGTTGCTGGCAACTTGCGCGTCATATCCTCTTCGACAAAATCTGCCAGTGTGATGCCGATCTCGGCCACGAGCACTGCCAGCAAAAGCCACGCCCATAATCCGCCCGGCTGCAACCATGCGAACACGCCAAACAACCCAGCGTAAAACAGATTGCGCGCCGCGTGTAGCTTCAATTCCTTGCCGGCGTTGGCTTTCCAAGCCAAGCGTTCCGTCAACTCGTGGTGATAGAGGACGTCAAAACATCCCATTACCAACTGGAACGATACCAAAACCCACAACAGCGGGTTGTCTGTGATCGATGGCGCGTTGAAACTGGTCATGACGAGACCTCCTTGAAATACGCAAGCTGACTAACAAGACATCCGAAGTAGGCGTGCGTCAGCGTCAGCCGGAACGAAAATGCGCGATTGAGGCTGGAGTAATCCGGCTCGTCGCGGTGGACAATTTCCATGATGCCGGGCTCAAGCAACCCCGGTAGACGCACCCGGCGGCCAAAGAGCTGCAGGAAATAATAGGCCGACCGAAACACCAGTGCCTGATCTTCAACGGTCACTTCAAGCGCCATACCGATACCGCGTCCGACATACTCTTCGAGGCCGGTTGGGCCCTCAAAACGCTTCATCGAATGCACGACTTGCGGGAACGCTTGCGCACGCTCGTAGGTGCGGGTCCAATTCTGATAACCTGTGACGGCATCTTCAATCACGGAAACCGCTGCAGCACCGATCGCATCCCCAGGCATCGGTAGCGGGCTGCCGATTAAAGATGCGAAGGCTGCGAGTATGCTGCCGGCGGTGTTGTGGCGCGTCTCGACGACATGGCCCGAATAGAGCACGGCTTCGGCGCGTTTGAAGCGCTTCGAAAACCTGCGTTGAACCGCGCTTGGCAGTTTGGTCCACGCGCTGGCGCCAACAAGTTCGCGGAAACGCCAATCGGGGTCAGTCTCGCGTGTCTCGATTGCACGAAATTGAGAAACGCTCTTCTGCTGGCGCACACATGTGCGGCTGATTTGCGAATTGTCTGCGGCCGGCTCCATGGAAATCTGCCCTTTACTCATTCACCCATTATGGCGCTACACGGCGCCCAAATCCCGGATCAAATCTTCTTCGGCTTCGCGCCACCAACCAACCTGGCCAGCGCACCACCCATTTTAATGATGCGCGACAACACCGGCGCCGGGAGCTTGATCAGTTCATCGAAGCTCTTGTCGACAGACTCCATGAACGAAAGCATTTCGTTGAGCCGCTTGCGTGTATCGTTAGCAACCGCAGGGTCGCGCCCGGCGTCGCTTACGCATGCGCGCAGCACCGCCAGCGTCGGATCGATCTCGCGCGACTTGCGTCCGGCTGCGATGCGCCGCACCATTTCGAATACGTCGGCTTCAGCTTCGAAGTAGTCCCGGCGGTCACCGAGCACGTGCACGCGGCGGATCAAGTTCCAGGTCTGCAATTCTTTGAGCGATGTCGAGACGTTCGAACGCGCGATGACGAGCCGCGAGGCAATATCTTCGGACGTCATCGGCTTGCCAGCGACGTAGAGCAACGCATGGATCTGCGCCACTGAGCGATTTACGCCCCACATCTCGCCCATTTCGCCCCAATGGACGACCAAGCGTTCGATGGCGGAGGGCA
Organism: Hyphomicrobium sp.; assembly: GCA_031380225.1. Taxonomy (GTDB): domain Bacteria; phylum Pseudomonadota; class Alphaproteobacteria; order Rhizobiales; family Hyphomicrobiaceae; genus JANNFX01. The sequence goes on along the minus strand of JANNFX010000044.1, from coordinate 28,571 downwards.
GCGCTTTCTCTATGTCTGTAATTTCTGTCATGACAGAACTATCTGACAGTTCCGGTGACACGTCAAGAGGTGTCACCGGCAAAGGTTAGCGAATACTTGCCGCAGGGGTGGCGATGTTGTTTGAGCAATGATGGATCGTTGCCCGTCAGTTGAAGATTGAGCTGTGGACTGATCTTGTGCGCAACCACCAGGCATGCCGATTGTTGGCTTTAATCCGAACCGCACTGAACTGAATGAATGGGCCGCAAACTTGTCTGTTGGAAGCTGTTGCAGCTTAACGTATGCAAAGCTGCGCATCATCTGAGGACACAATGGCGAGCCGGACGTATGGCATTTTACTGGTTACGATGTCAGCCATTCTGTGGAGCACGGCGGGACCATTTGTCAGGATGGCCAATCTTGACTCGTGGACGCTGATCGGTTGGCGTTCACTATTCGCTTTCCTCACGCTTCTCGCTGTTGCCGCATACGAACACCGCAAAAATTTGCCGAAGGCTTTCGCGGGTATGGGCCGTCCAGACGCTTTTACAATCGCGATCTCAATCCTGTCGACCGTCTGCTACGTGTTCGCACTGAACCTGACGACTGTTGCCAATGTTATGATCGTGTATGCAGTGTTGCCATTCATAGCGGCTTTCATTGGCTATTTCTGGATCGGCGAACGGGTGACGCTGCGCTTGCTCGGAGCCGGGCTTGCTGCTTTTACGGGCATCGCGATCATGGCCGGTGCGGCAGCAACACCAAAGGATATCCTGGGCGTCATCGCAGCCTTCATTATGACTGCAACATTTGCCGCGCAGATCGTGCATACCAAGGTTCATCCCAATCTTGATTTGAACGTGGCAATGGCACTGGCAGCCGGCATGTGCGGCCTTATTGCGTTGCCATTCATGGAGCCAGGTGTTCCGCCCCCCACCGCGCTATTGGCCTGCGTCCTATACGGTGGCTTGACAACGGGCATCGCCTACGTGCTCGCGTTGAATGGCGGGCGCTACATTGCGGCGGGCGAATCTGGATTTATCCAAATGTTGGATGTCGTTTTAGGACCGCTACTGGTCTGGATCTTCTTCAATGAACAGCCTGGTGCAACAGTGTTGATTGGTGGCGCCATAGTGCTGATCTCTGTCGTTTGGTATCTCTGGCACGAGCGCGGCCATCAAAACTTCTGAAATGTGCGCGCCGTTTGACCTGCTGGCTCAGATGCCGCCTCGAGTTTGGATCACAGCCAGCAAAAAAATATTGCCTCGGAACTATCGAAACCGTCACCATTCGCAGGCGTAATCCGGACACTTGCAGCCGGACAGTCAACGGGCACGCTCACAAAAGCATTGTCGACGACGGCTCTCGAAGACTTCTGAAGTCAAATTTACAACTGGAGAAAAACTCATGTCGAAACTGTTTAGTGCTGCCCTGATCGCAGGTGCTTTGCTTGTTGCCGGTCCCGTCCTCGCCAAGCCGGCGATTATGGTCGGTGGGCAGGAAATGTTCGCGTCCAAAAACATCGTCGAGAATGCCGTTAACTCGGCAGATCACACTACGCTGGTCGCAGCCGTGAAAGCCGCCGGGCTCGTCGATACGTTGGCCAGCAAGGGCCCATTCACGGTGTTCGCACCGGTCAACAACGCGTTCGCTGCGCTGCCGGCCGGCACTGTCGACACCTTGTTGAAGCCAGAAAACAAAGGACAACTGACCGGCGTGTTGACGTATCATGTCGTCGCTGGCCGCATCACAGCCGATGATCTCAAGACCCGTATCCGCAAGGGTCGCGGCACAGCTGAGCTGAAAACCGTTTCAGGCGGCAAGTTGATGGCTTCCATGAACGGTCCGAACAACGTGATGATCAAGGATGAGAACGGCAGCGCAGCGAATATCAACGTCTATGACGTGATACAGTCGAACGGCGTCATCCATTCGATCGACAAAGTGCTGCTGCCGAAATCGTAGTTGGGTTCCGCAGCGCAGCCCACCTTGTGGCAAACTAGTGGCAGATCACAAATGCTCAAAAAAGATAGACCTGATGAGCAAGTGGTCTGCCCTTTATATCTAAGTCGTATGTCCCATATCAAAAACGCTGCAATTGAAACGATCGCAGCACTTTGACGATAGTACGCACAGGACGTGCAGAGTTTTCATTTCCTGTCCTGCTCATCACGAGTCACACGCAATGGAGTCTTACGATGAAAATGATTCAGCTTCTCACTGTCGCCGCCTTGATGGCTGTGCCACTAACTGCCGCCCGGGCCGAGACGAAGGACATCGTTGATACGGCGGCCGGCGCCGGAAAATTCAACACGCTCGTCGCTGCTGTAAAGGCAGCCGGATTGGCAGAAACACTGAAGGGCCCCGGTCCGTTCACCGTTTTCGCGCCAACTGATGAGGCTTTCGCTAAGCTGCCGAAGGGCACCGTCGAAGACCTTCTGAAGCCAGAAAACAAGGCTAAACTTGCTGGCATCCTCACCTATCACGTCATTTCTGGAAAGGTGATGGCAGCTGATATCGCGGGCAAAAAGTCTGACGTGAAGACCGTGCAAGGCAGCACAATTTCAGTCGATGCGACCAAGGGCGTAATGGTTAATGATGCCAAGGTCGTGACGGCAGATGTCGCGGCATCGAACGGTATCATTCACGCGATCGACACGGTCGTAATGCCGAAGATGTAACTTAATCGAGCGCAGCGGTTGGAGTAATCCTGCCGCTGCACTCGCCTCGGCCTAAGCTTGCGTCGTCTTGATGTCGGTGAACCTGATCGCTGGGTTACGGTCGTGCACGTAGTTGAGGCTGAACGCAGATGGCGCAAAAAATACGCGATCGCCATCGAGGTCGACGGCGATCTGACCTTTGTTTTTCTCGACAAACATTTCCAAAGCGGCCTTGTCGTCGGACGCAATCCACCGCACCGCATCCCACTGCGGCTGTTCGAATGCAGTTGTCAGGCCGTATTCATTGGTCAACCGGTCAGCTAGAACGTCAAGCTGCAGCGCACCGATGACGCCGACAACTGGCTGTGTCCCGTCGAGTGGATTGAAGACTTGCACCACGCCTTCTTCCGCCATTTCCATCAACGCTTCGCGCAACTTCTTGGCGCGGATGGCATCCTCGAGCCGCACTTTTCGCAAGATTTCAGGCGCGAAACTCGGGATGCCGAGGAAAGTCACGTCTTCGCCTTCGGTCAAGGCATCACCGATGCGCAGCAATCCACGGTTCGGAATACCAACCACATCGCCGGCATAAGCTTCTTCTGCCAATGAGCGATCCTGCGCAAAGAAAAACTGGGGAGACTGCAGCGCCATGGTCTTGCCAGTGCGGACCAGTTTCACGCGCATACCGCGATTGAGCTTACCCGACACGATCCGCATGAAGGCCATGCGGTCGCGATGGTTGGGATCCATGTTGGCTTGGATCTTGAAGACAATGCCCGTCATCGCTGATTCAGTGGCTTCGATCTCGCGCTTCGATGATTTTAAACTGCGCGGCGGCGGCGCATGTTTGATCAAGGCATCTAACAAATCTCGAACGCCAAAGTTTTTGAGCGCGCTGCCGAAATAGACCGGCGTCAACGATCCGTGCCGGAACGCTTCCAGATCAAACTTACCGCAGGCATCCTGCACTAGCTGGGTTTCTTCGCGCCAGCGTGCGGCCGCATCCGGCTCTAATAACGTATCGAAAATCGGATCGTCGATACCGCTGACGGGCACGCTTTCTTTATCGTCATCCAGGCGGCTGATGCGCGGAGCGTATAGATCATACGTGCCACGGAATTCACGGCCACGCCCGATCGGCCACACCATCGGCGCCGTATCGAGGGCCAAGATGTTTGAGATTTCATCCAACAGCTCAAGCGGCTCGCGGATTTCGCGGTCCATCTTGTTGATGTACGTGATGATCGGGATGTCACGCAGCCGGCAGATTTCGAACAGCTTGCGTGTTCGCGCTTCGATACCCTTGGCTGCGTCGATGACCATTATGGCGCTGTCGACGGCTGTCAGCGTGCGATAGGTCTGGTCGGAGAAGTCTTCATGGCCCGGCGTGTCGAGCAAATTCAAAACTGTGTCCTGGTATTCGAACGTCATCACCGAGGTCACGACCGAGATGCCGCGCGCACGTTCGATCGCCATCCAATCGGAGCGCGTGTTCTGCTTGTCCTTCTTGGCTTTGACCTGACCGGCGAGTTGAATGGCGCCGCCGAACAGCAATAGTTTTTCGGTCAGCGTCGTCTTGCCGGCGTCAGGATGCGAGATGATCGCAAACGTGCGGCGGCGCGCGATCTCGCTTTTATAGCCGCCAGGACGCGCCGCAGTGGTTGCAGTTGGCTGGCCACTTGCGGGCGCCACAATTGTCGTGTCGTCGGTCACTGAGATCGTCCTTGTGCCGGGCCGGTGGTTGGCGGCGGCTTAAATCGAGGCCCCCTCATAGACGCGTTTGCCACTGCCGTCACGGTCTCCGGACTTGGTCACAATGTCCGCGCCCGAAACGGGGGCCAAATTGAACATTTTCTGGCGGTTGACTTTAAATCTGTGTCATTGAACTCTTGGGGCATTGGGAGACACACATGAAACGGCCCGCCAATACGAGACTGTTTAAGCTCTTTGCTCTGGCGTTTGGCCTTGCGTCGTCAAGTCCCGCTTTGGCTCAAGACGCACTCGACGGCATCGATTTGACTTCGGAAAATTTCACTAAAGCTGAAATGAGCCGGGCCGCTATCGAAAATGGCATTGCCGCTCTGACCGGCGATGCCAAACTCGATCTGACCGGGAAGGCCTTGAACGGCCTTGATCTCGCGGGCCTTGATTTGACCAAGACCGACTTGTCTCAGGCGCGGCTCAACAAGGCCAATCTGACGGGCGCAAACCTGTCCGGCGTTTCATTGCTTCAAGTCTGGGCGGTCGAATCTGATTTCACGGGCGCCAATCTCAGCGGCACGAATCTTGGCGGCGCTATCTTCCTGCGATCAAAAATGGACGGCGCGAATTTTACCAAAGCCTTTGCGGCTGCCAACTTCAACCGGGCCAGCTTGACGAAAACCGTGTTCGACGGTGCTGAGCTGTCGCCTGGCAAGAAGAACGTGCGCTCGATGTTCAAGCTGGGCTTTGAAGGCGCGGCTCTCGACGGCGCGTCTTTCAAAGGTGCCAACATGACGCGGACTTACTGCGCATTTGCAACGATGACAAACGCCAATCTAGCCGGCGCACATTTGAACGGCGCAGACTTATCCGGCGCAAATTTGACCGGGGCCGACATCACCGGGGCTGATCTCGATGGCGCCGATGTAGCTGACGCCAAGATCAGCGGCTGGGCCAATGCTGCTGCCGCCAAAAACATCGACAAACTCGTCAATGCCGATCGGGCTTCCAAACACCAATAGGTTTGTTCAGCCCACACTCGCGCGAATGGCGGCGATGTTGTCAGCATAGCTGGCAGACGTGCCGCCTTTGAAGACAGCTGAGCCTGCAACCAAAACATTTGCACCTGCCTTAACGGCGAGGGGCGCAGTTTCCGGCGTCACGCCGCCGTCTATTTCAATATCGATTGGCCGATTGCCAATCAGCGCTTTGACACGCGCGATCTTGTCAACAACGGGGGTTATGAACGATTGCCCACCGAAACCCGGGTTGACGGTCATCAGCAAAACAAGGTCGAGGCGGTCGAGTACATATTCGATGACCGATAAAGGCGTAGATGGATTCAACGACACGCCGGCTTTTTTACCGAGAGCTTTGATGGCCTGTAACGAGCGATCAAGATGCGGTCCGGCTTCAGCGTGAACCGTGATGATATCGGCGCCAGCATCAGCGAATGCGGCCAGGTAGGGATCGGCGGGCGCAATCATCAAGTGGCAGTCGAAGATTTTTTTTGACGTGCCCCGAATGGCTTTGATGACCGGCGGTCCAAACGTGATATTGGGAACGAAGTGTCCGTCCATCACATCAAGATGGATCCAATCGGCGCCGGCCGCATCGACCGCGCGCACTTCCTCTCCAAGTTTGGAGAAGTCGGCCGAAAGAATAGACGGAGCGATGATCAGCGGGCGCGTCATTGAGATATCCGTTTGAAACTGCGCCCTCTGCCTAGCAGAAACCTGCCGGAGTTGCAGGCCCCGCAGCTATTTTCCCCGCACTTTCTACAGCTCAGTCCGGTCCTGATCTGCATCAAGCGGCCTGGAAAGCCACGCCGCTGTCCCAGAATACGCGGGCGCGCTGCGTGACGGCCCCGGGATCGCCCGTGGTCAGGAGTGTCAGCGACGGCACATCACCAACAGGCGTGAACTCCGTCCGCCGCGCGAGATAATCCTCCAAGCTATCGGCGACAATTTCCGGCTGCGAGAGAATGTGCGTCGTCATGGGCAAGTGTTTGCGGAACAATCCTTCGACAAGTGGGAAATGCGTGCAGCCAAGAATAGCCCGATGCAAGGGTTTTCCATCGAGCTGGGTCATGACGCTTGTCACGCCGGACTGCACGAGTTGGTCGAGCAGTTGTGCGGACGCTTGATCCTCAATCGCGCCGGCCAGTTCGGAACACACTTGTTGGATGACCTCGACCTTTGGGCAGCGCTTGCGGATTTCTTCGAGATAAACATTCGAGGTCACTGTGCGCAGAGTTCCGAAAACAGCGATGCGATCGGTGAGAAATTTTTGCGGATACTGCGGTGTCGTCACTGCCCACGGAGTTTGCGTCGCGGCTTCAACTGTTGGCGCAACAAGACCCAGCACATTGTGGCCTTTCCGACGCCATCCGCTTTGGACGAGCCAGTCTTGTTGCAGCCGCCGCGCTGCAACTGCGGTCGCCGTATTGCAGCCGAGAACGACGAGCCCAGCGCCGCGCTTAAACAACAACTCGGTCGCTTGACGGGTGAGTTCGACAATCTCATCTGACGGCCGGTTGCCATAGGGCACATGCGCGTGGTCGGCCAGATACGTGAACGCAACCTGCGGAAAGCGCAGATGCAACGCCCGCAGCACGGTCAACCCGCCAAGTCCTGAATCGAAAACCCCTATCATCGAGCGCCATCAAGCAACTTGCGCGGCCAATGGCAAGCCCAACGCGCGGAAGGCAGCGGTTTGAATGAGGTCTGCGATCTGCAGCGACGGCCCAACCGGGCCGGCATAGACCGCGTCAGCAGACGCAGTTGTGATCGCACCGGGCACGTCCTCGGCCGCGTGCAGGCCGTCGCCTGCGAAAAAGCCGAACACGACCGTCGGAGGATGCCGGCCGTTGAGTTGAGTGGCCAAAAACGGCTCCTCCTCAAGAAATGCCGTCTCTGTATAGGCAAAAGTCGCTGTTTTGCGGAGCCAACAGGCCACTCGTTCGGTCGATTTGGCCGATGCACGTGCCCCAGCTGAGCCATGGCCAACGACGAGCAAGCGCGAATGCCGCGGTTCAAGCACTGCACCCGTGGCCGCTGCAACGGCCTGCTTGAGCATCATCGGCGGCAATGACGGATCAAGGCCAAGCGGCGGTAGAATAGAAATTGGCAAACAGAGCCCGGCCTCGGCAATGCGCGACGGCAGCACCGTGCCGGTAAAATATCCGGCTGCCATGAACATTGGAAAGACCAATATTTGCGATGCCTGGCTTCGGTCTGCGGCTTGGAGCGCATCGGTCAGAGAGGGATCACCGCGAAACACGCCTGCACTGACCGAGCGAAATGCCGCTGTCGCTGCCAATCGATCTCGATGCGCGAGTAGTGTCCGGTTCGGCGCCTCGCCGCCGCGATCACCGTGGGCCGCAAGCACCAACGCGATGTTTGATAAGCTGCCGCTCGTCATTCCGCAGTCTCTAAGGCTATGCCAATCAATCGTTTGATGTCAGGAGCCAGATCAGCGCGCAACGCCATCGCACGGCCATGGTCCGACATCTTGGCCCACGACTTCCGAAGAATACCGGCCATCTTTTGATCATCGTGCTTCGCCGCAAACTCAGACGCATAATGAACCAGGAACACATGGCACGCGGTGTCTTCAAGTGCCTGCGCCTCGGCGTCTTGCTTCAAGCGCTCTTTGCGAATGAGAGAGCCAACGCGCTCAATCTCCCCCTCTGTATAACCGCATGACTTGAGGATTTCTGCTGTCCAGGCTGCATGCTTCTGTTTGAGATCGTTGCGCCAGCGATGATATCCGGCCCGGTCCATCGGATAGTCGGTCCGCGGCACGGTCCAGCGCTTGATATGCTGGGCGCGGGCGGCGAGTTGCAGCAACTCCGAAGCGTCAGGATACAGCCGGTCCAGCAGCGCCGACATCCGCAACCCATAAAGCTGCCCGGCAGGGATTGAATGAGCACCTTCAACGGCCATCGACGGATCTCCGGCATTGGCGGCATCGATGGCAGCTATAGCTTGGTCAAAACGGCTCATAAGACCTTCAGCGCTCGCGTTAACTTTCATCGTAAGATAGGCCAAGCTACCCGCCTGTGCATAGACGCGCCGGGCAGGTTCGCGTAAAAAGCCAGTCCGGCTTCGATCCAAAGCCTGCTGACGAAAGGCCCTGACCAGATGAGCGACGTGCTCACCGACCTCTCGCACCTGATCCGCACCCGCCGCGATGCGAGTGGAGACATGTCCTATACGCGCCAGTTGCTCGACGGTGGCCCGGAAAAGTGCGCCAAAAAATTCGGCGAAGAAGCGGTCGAGGCTGTGATTGCGGCGGTCTCAGGTCCCGATCCAGCATTCAAGGCCGAAGCTGCCGACGTACTTTATCATCTTATGGTTTTGCTCGAAGTCCGCAATGTGCCGCTTGCTGATGTGCTCGCCGTACTTAAAGGCCGCATGGGCACGTCCGGACTCGAGGAAAAATCTGGGCGGGCGGCACAGTCATGAGCGGACCTTTGAGCAGTTCGGCAGAGTTCATGGGCCAAGCACCCTTCGCCTGGAACATGTCGCCGGCCGATGGGCTGCCGTTTTCGCCGTACCAAATATTTACTCGCTCGGAATGGGCAGCTCTGCGCGCCGATACACCGATGACGCTGGCGCCTGAAGAACTCGATCAGCTTTCCGGTTTGATCGACGAGTTGTCGGTCGACGAAGTCGTCGAGATTTATTTGCCACTATCGCGTTTGTTAAACCTGCACGTTGCCGCGATGCAAAAGCTGCACACCGTCACGTCGACATTTCTCGGCCGCAAAGAAGGCAAGCTGCCATTTATCCTGGGCGTCGCCGGCTCAGTTGCTGTCGGCAAAAGCACGACTGCGCGCGTTTTGAAAGCACTGCTCGCGCGTTGGCCGGATCACCCGCGCGTTGATCTCATAACGACCGATGGTTTTCTATTTCCCAACAAGGCGCTTGCAGCGCGGCGATTGATGGAGCGCAAGGGCTTCCCTGAAAGTTTTGATGCCAAAGCGCTGTTGCGGTTTTTAGCAGACGTCAAGTCGGGAAAAGAGTTTGTCGAAGCACCACTTTATTCGCATTTCAATTACGATATCTTGCCGGGGCAAAAGATCGTCATCGAGCGCCCTGACATCCTGATCGTCGAAGGTTTGAACGTCCTGCAAACGGAGCATATTCCGAAGGGCGGCGAAGCAATCCCGTTCGTATCGGACTTCTTTGATTTTTCTATTTTCATCGATGCCGATCCAAAGGTGATCGAACATTGGTACATGACCCGGTTCATGCGGTTGCGCGATACCGCTTTCCGTGACCCGGCTTCGTACTTTCACCGCTATTCGAGCCTGTCGCAGCAAGCCGCTGACAACCGCGCCAACGCGCTGTGGCGTTCGATTAACTTGAAGAACCTGGAAGAGAACATTCTCCCGACCCGCCAACGCGCCAGCTTGATCCTGCGCAAAACCGAAGATCACACTGTGGATTCGGTTGCGTTGCGGAAGTTGTGAGTGCAGGCGGGTTACGCCGTATCATGCTGCGCATGATGTGGCTTTAACCCGCCCTACAAACGGCGGCGGCCTACAAAAGATTACTTTCTACCAAACAGACGTTCGATGTCTGAAAGCTTCAGCTCCACATAAGTCGGGCGGCCGTGATTGCACTGGCCTGAGTAGGGCGTCGCTTCCATTTCACGCAACAACGCGTTCATTTCCTCGGGGCTTAAACGGCGCCCGGCACGCACGCTGCCATGACATGCCATGCGCGAGCAGATCGCATCGAGCCGGTCTCGCAAAACCATACCATCGCCGCCTGAGATGATTTCTGATGCCAGGTCCTTGATCAGGCCTTTGATCGCCGTATCGCCAAGCAATGCTGGTGTTTCGCGAACCACCACAGCTCCCGGCCCGAAGCTCTCCAACACCAAACCGAGTTCGGCGAGCTCCGCTTCTTTTTCAACCAAAGCCGCGGCTTCATCGTCGTCGAGAGTGACAATTTCGGGGATCAATAACACTTGACGTGCGACGCCACCGTTATGCAACATGGCCTTCATACGCTCATAGACGAGGCGTTCGTGAGCGGCGTGCTGATCGACAATGACCACTGATTGGCGGGTTTGTGAAACGATGTAAGTCTCGTGCAGCTGCGCGCGCGCTGCACCGAGCGGACGGTCCAGCAAATCGGGATCGATGGGGGTCGCGGCGGCGCGCGTATCCGCTCCAGTTGCGTTGAAGGCCTGGAACGGAGCCTGAGTCATTTCAGCGAGCCCCGGCGTGATGTTGGACGAATGATAGGGCTGCTGATCCTGATATCCAGATGCGCTCCATGGTCCACCGATGACGGCCGGCGAACCCGCTGACGGCATCAGCGTCTCGATCATCGCCCCGCCGCCGCGCGCGCTGGCCCTGTGGCCGGCCGCATGCAACGCCGATTGTAATGCGCCGATCATCAGCGAGCGCACCGCGCCGCCATCCCGGAACCGAACTTCGGCTTTGGCCGGATGGACGTTGACGTCGAGGTCTTTTGGATCAAGTGTGATGAATAGCGCCAATAACGGATAACGCCCGCGCGGGATCAGATCGCCATAAGCGGCTCGCACCGCGCCGGCCAACACTTTGTCTTTGACCGGCCGCCCGTTGACGAACAAAAACTGCTGACTGGGATCGGGGCGATGCAACGTCGGCAGACCTGCAAAACCCATAACTCGCAATCCGTCGCGCTCGCCTGCGATTTCAAGCGCGTCAGCCATAAACTCAGCGCCCATGATTTTGCCAAGCCGCTGCAACAGGCCTTCGGAGGTCGCGGACGCCTGCGGCAACCGAAGCGCTGTGCGTTCCCCGGTTGTCAAGCTGAAGCCAACGGCGGGATGCGCCATTGCCAAGCGCTTGACGACGTCGCTGGCCGCCATGTTTTCGGCGCGCTCGGATTTCAGAAACTTGAGACGGGCGGGCGTTGCGGAAAACAGCTCGCGCACTTCAACGCGTGTGCCGCTGTTGAGGCTGGCTGGCTTGATGGCGTCCTTCTGGCCGCGATCAACAATGATCTCGAACGCGTCACGGTGGCTTCTGAGTTTAGATTGCACCGACAAATGCGCGACCGAACCAATCGACGGCAACGCTTCACCGCGAAAGCCGAGGGTCCGAATATCAAACAAGTCATGGTCGGAAAGTTTCGATGTGCAATGACGCTCAACGGCCAAGGCGAGATCATCGCTACTCATGCCCATGCCGTCATCGGTCACGCGAATAAGCGCCAGCCCTCCAGCGGCCGTCACAACCTCGATTTCAGCCGCACCGGCGTCGAGTGCGTTTTCGACCAGTTCCTTGATGACGCTCGCCGGCCGCTCAATCACTTCGCCTGCCGCGATGCGGTTAATGGTTTCTGGCTTGAGCTGGCGAATGACCACGGCGCGAATCTCCTGAAGTGCCGGAGATTAGCCCGGCGGCGCCGGTCCCAACAAAATTCGCTGGCGGCAGAAAAAAGTTATCCCCGCGTACTCTCGGGGGCGTAATCTTGAATTGGCGCCGGAACTCCGGCTCTCGCGTTTGATGGGCGGCGATTGCAACTTGGAGCTTGCTGAATAGTGAAATTATCTCAATTTTGGCAACGGTTTAGTAACAATGATCCGTTGGGAACTGAAAAATTGTTGAACATCATTCAATTTCACGATATGAACACTGTTCAAATAGAAGAATCGCGTGGAACGGTGCCTTTAGCAGTCCTTCTTTCACCAATTTCTGGCGATTTCTAATTACCCAACTGCGCGCACCTGGAAAAGTAACCATGTTCTCCCAATTGCTTACAACCCGCCGCTTTGCACCGATTTTCTGGTGCCAGTTCTTTTCAGCGCTGAACGACAACTTCGTCAAAAACGCGCTGGTGATCCTGATCCTGTACCACCTGCAATCCTCCTACGGCCCGATGTTAACGACGCTGGCCGGCGCAATTCTGATCGCCCCGTTCTTCGTCCTCTCCGCACTTGGCGGACAGTTGGCCGACCGCTTCGATAAAGCAATGGTCGCGGAAAAATTAAAACGGCTCGAAATTCCGGTCGCGATGTTGGCTGGCGCCGGCTTCATTCTGCATTCGGTGCCGGTGCTGTTTGTGGCACTTGCCTGCTACGGCGTTATCGGCGCGCTGTTCGGCCCGATCAAATACGGCATCTTGCCGGTGCACCTTGAAACCAACGAACTCCCAGCCGCCAACGCACTTGTTGAAGGCGCGACGTTCGCCGCTATCCTGCTCGGCACAATTGGCGGCGGACTTGCAGCGTCATCGGGCGGCAACGCACCTTGGCTGATGGCTGGCCTGACGGTCGGCATGGCAATCCTATGCTGGATCGCATCGAAATTCATTCCAACAACCGGCGAAGCGGAACCCACGTTGGTCATCGACCGCAATCCGGTGACGTCAACGGCAGCGTTATTGCGCGATCTCAAGAGCGACAACCGTTTGTGGATTGGCGGTTTGATCACCAGCTGGTTTTGGCTCGTTGGCGCAGTGGCGCTATCACTGTTACCGTCCATGGTGAAGGACCGCATCGGCGGCAACGAACACGTCACAACTTTGGCGTTGATGATTTTTACAGTTGGCATCGCACTCGGCTCAGTGTGGGCGGCGCGGGCCAGCAAAATGCGCCCGAACATGGCGTTGGTTCCGATCGGCGCGGCCTTGATGGCGCTGTTCAGTATCGATCTCGCATGGTCGATGGCATCGCTGCCAGCAGCAACAGGCGAACTCCTCACGCCGTCGGCCGTGTTCACGAGTTGGTCTGGCTTTCATTTCGGCGTCGACCTTTTTGGCCTGGCGCTTGCCGGCGGACTGTACATCGTGCCGTCGTTTGCCGCCGTCCAAGCCTGGGCGCCCGCTGAACGCAAGGCGCGCGTCATCGCTGCTTGTAACGTGCTGCAGGCCGCATTCATGACGGCGGCAACACTCGCCGTCGCAGTTCTGCAATCACAAGGCGTCGGCTTCGGCGCGCTATTTTTTATGGTGGGCATCGGCAGTCTCATTGCTACCGTTCTGGTTCTCAAAGCTTGGGGAAAGGAGGGGATTAAGGACGTCGGTGTGTTCTTGTTCAAAACCTTTTTCCGGCTAGAGCTCAAGGGCACCGAACATCTGCCAAAGCCCGGTGAGCGCGCCATCATCGCGCCGAACCACGTCAGCTTCCTCGATGCATCGATCCTGCATGCGGTGATGCCCGATCACGCCTCGTTCGCAATCGACAGCGGTATTGCGCAACTGTGGTGGGTCAAGCCATTCCTGAAACTCGTCAACGCGCACGCGATCGATCCGTCCAAACCACTTGGCACCCGTCTCCTCATCAATGCGGTTAAAACCGGGCAGTCGCTTGTGATCTTCCCTGAAGGCCGCCTGACGACCACCGGAGGCTTGATGAAAGTCTATGACGGCACTGCGATGATTGCCGACAAGGCCGATGCCGTTGTTGTGCCCGTGCGTATCGAAGGCCCGGAGCGGTCGCCGTTTGGCTATCTCAACCGCTATCAAACCAAAAAGGTTCTGTTCCCGAAGACCACGATCACCATTTTGCCGCCCGAAAAACTGACGGTCGATCCGGCCCTCAAGGGTAAAGCGCGCCGCCAGGCTGCGGGTGCCATTCTGCAAGACATCATGGTCAATAGCGCAGTTAAGACCAGCAACTTTGATCAAACACTGTTTGAAGCACTCGTTGACGCCAAGGAAGTCCGCGATCCGCGCCGTGCCATCGTCGAAGACGCGCTAGGCACCAAGCTGACTTTCGCGAAGCTCATTCTGAGTGCGCAAGTGCTCGGCCACAAACTGAAACCACTTGCGCAAGAGGGCGAAGCGGTTGGGGTGTTGCTGCCGAATGCGGCTGGCGTAGTCGTGACATTTTTCGCGCTGCAATCGACGGGCCGCGTACCGGCAATGCTGAATTATTCGGCAGGTGCAGCCAACATGCTGACAGCGTGCAAAGCCGCGAAGGTCACGACCATTCTGACGTCGCGCGTCTTTATCGAAAAAGCCCGGCTGACTGAGGCCGCCGAAAAGCTCGGCGCAGTCCACAAACTGATTTACCTTGAAGACATCAAAGCCAGCATCGGGATCCGTGACAAGTTTGTTGGTTGGCGCGCCGGCTTGAAGCCGCAAGTCGCACGCAAGCCGAATGATGCCGCCGCTATCTTGTTTACGTCAGGCAGCGAAGGAACGCCAAAGGGCGTGGTGCTGTCGCACATGAACATCCTGGCCAATGCATTCCAGTGCTTGCACCGTATTGCGGTCAATGGCCAAGACAAAGTCTTCAATGTCATGCCGGTGTTCCATTCATTCGGTTTGACGGGCGGCATGATGATGCCAATCATCGGCGGCGTGCCGGTGTTCCTGTATCCGTCGCCACTGCACTACAGAATTGTGCCGGAGCTCGTGTACGGAACGAATTCAACAATCCTATTCGGCACCGATACGTTCTTGAACGGATACGCGCGCTCGGCGCATCCCTATGACTTCCATCGCGTGCGGCTTATCGTGGCCGGCGCGGAAGCTGTGAAGGATCGCACGCGGCAGATCTATATGGAAAAGTTCGGAGTCCGCATTCTCGAAGGCTATGGCGTCACCGAAACGGCGCCGGTGCTGGCCATCAATACGCCGCTTGCCAACAAGGCTGGCACCGTTGGCCGCCTCGCACCGCTGATGGAAGCGCGTCTCGAACAAGTTCCCGGCATCGACGAAGGCGGGCGTTTGTTTGTGCGCGGGCCGAACGTGATGATCGGCTATATGCGCGCCGAAAATCCGGGTGTACTTGAGCCACCGCATGAGGGCTGGCACGATACCGGCGATATCGTCGCCATCGATAGCCAAGGTTTCATCTCGATCAAGGGCCGCGCCAAACGCTTTGCCAAGATTGCCGGTGAAATGGTGTCGCTGTCCGCTGTTGAAGCCATGGCCGCAGAGTTGTGGCCGAGCTTGATCACCGTTGTCGTGTCCGTACCTGATGCGCGCAAGGGCGAGCGCTTGGTGCTCATGACGACTGACGCCAATTGCACGCGCGACGCGTTTACCAAACATGCCAGAGCTCATTCAGCGCCCGAGCTGATGGTTCCGGCTGAAATTCTGGTCGTCGATAAGATCCCACTTTTGGGCTCCGGCAAACCGGACTACGTGGCGGCATTGGCGCTGACGAAGGACGCGCTCGCTAAGCGGCCTGCGAAGGCTGAGGCACTGGTGGCGGAGCCGGTAGCACCAGCAGCATCTCCATCACCAACCACACCCCAACTCCGCGTGGTGCAGTAGCCCCTTATATGACGGCACTGACTTTTGGTTCCGGGAAACGAGCGCGAGCACCGTAGCAACCATTAAGTTCAGCGTCGAAGTCCGAACTTCAATGTAGGTCGGCTAGAAGCGAAGCGAGAGCCGACAAAGCGTGTCAATTGAGGCACCGCGCCGGATCTCACTGCGCTCTATCCGACCTACGCCATCTACATGATATTTTGGACGGCGGTTCGGTAGCGGGGCGTGACGACATCCGTCGGCGGTCTCACATTACCGATGAAAGCCGTTGAATCGCACGAAGGCGACGGATTACGTTACGCGATGCTGATGCATCGCGCTTTTAATCCGCCCTACGAAGCGCACGCATACCCGCCGGGTTGTAGGTTGGGTTAGCGCGCAGACGCAAAATCAAAATTGAGACGCGGTCCAAGCGCGCGTAACCCAAAACTTTTTCACAATGCAATTCGCGTATCTCGTAAGCGCGACGATTACATAGTCACATTCATTGTGGAACGTGTTGGGTTACGCGGCGGGCGGATCAAGGTGTTTCATTAAATCACTGCGGCCGCCGCTAACCCAACTACGACGCAGCGAGCTTAGCGGTGTCCATTGGCTGTGGCAAACGTTAATGTCAGAACTCCAATACCTGCCATGCGCCGGTATCCACCCAACAAATATTCATTCCTTTTTAGTCAAGTTTCACGACCTCGACCAAGTCCACACACCTCGATACAATTTTACAGATTGTTTTAAACGGATTTCCAGACACCCTGCCTCAAATAGGAGGTAGTGCGCGCTTCACAACAGCCCGGTGACTTGCGCCAGTGACGATCTAAGGGTGCGGCCAGGTGAGTTTCAATCAGCCGATGCTTTTCTGAACTGGCACGGGAGCGCCAATGTCAAACTATGCATTTATCGGCCCGGCGTGGTCCAGCGATACGGTGACGTGGTATTACACTGGCGATCAGAAGTATGCAGCCGGGATCGCGCAAGCATTCGAACGCTGGGATCAGGTGCTGGACCTTGATTTCAACCAAGCCTCATCGGCAGGGGCTGCAGACATCACAGTTGATTTCGGCTACCTCGACGGCGCGTCCAATACCTTAGCCGAGGCCTGGAGCTATTGGAGCGGTTCGAATTATACCGGGGCTGCAATTACTTTTGATACGGCCGAAACTTGGACTTGGTCTCAGGCCGCTGGCAGCTATGTGCTGCCGGGTGGCGCCACTTTCTATGCCGTTGCTCTGCATGAAATTGGACACAGCCTCGGTCTTGATCATCCGACCAACAGCGCAACGATCATGTATGCTTATGCGTCAGGCGGCGTGACCGACCTCACGTCGTGGGATATCGCTGGGGGCCAGCAGCTCTATGGTGCGGAGACCGGGGGATCATCCAACTTTACTGAAGCCGATGACGTAGTCACGCTGACAACTGCAGATGGCGCACCCGTGTATGCCTTAGGTGGCAACGACAGAATAACCGGCACAGCAACGGGCGATTCCATTTACGGCAATGGCGGCAACGACACCATCAATAGCGGGCAGGGCGCAGATCAGCTTATTGGCGGCTCAGGAACCGACGTCTTGCGAGGCGGCGCGGGCTTCGACCGGCTGTGGGGTGGGGCAGGAAGCGACTATTTCGATTTCAACGTCCGCACAGAAAGCTCAACAACGCTAGCCTCGACCGACGTTATCAAGGATTTTGACGCTTACGACTTCATCGACCTCTCAACCATTGACTCCAATACGAAGCAAGCCGGCAATCAAAACTTCAAATTTATTGGCAGTCAAGCCTTTCACAAAATCGCTGGCGAACTTCACTTTGTGAGGGGAGCGGACCATGTGCTGGTCCAAGGCGATGTCAACGGCGACGGACACGCAGATTTCCAGATCAAAGTCGACGGCCTCACCACCATCGCCAGATATGATTTTGTCCTTTGAAACATTGTGGCGAGCAATCGATGCACGGCCAATTGTCTTGACGCAGTCGCAGTGCTAGCCTCCAAGGCAACGTTGCATCTGGAAGTCTGGACCAACTCGAATGACCACCATCGTCACCGCAGCAGCACTTGTTATCGGTGACGAGATTTTGTCGGGCCGGACCAAGGATCGCAACATCGGCACCATAGCCGAGCGGCTAACTGGGATTGGGATCGTGCTTCGCGAAGTCAGAGTTGTGCCTGACATTCAAGACGAGATCGTCGGCGCGTTGAATGCACTGCGCTCGAAATATGATTACGTGTTCACGACCGGTGGCATCGGCCCGACGCATGACGACATCACGGCCGATAGCGTCGCGGCGGCATTCGGCGTTGGCATCGATCTTGATCCGCGCGCTGTCGCGCTTATGAAGGCCGCATATGATGCGCGCGGTTTAGCCATGACCGAAGCGCGGCTCAGAATGGCCCGCATTCCAGATGGCGCCACGCTGATCTCCAATACTGTCTCAGTTGCACCAGGCTTCGTAATCGGCAACGTGATTGTCATGGCCGGTGTGCCGGCGATCATGGAAAGCATGCTGACGGATGCGACACAGCATCTCAGAACGGGCGCAAAAGTCAGCGCCGAAACCATCATTTTGTCGTGTGCAGAATCCGAAATTGCTGAGCTTTTTCGCGCGCATCAAATGGCTTTTCCTGATGTGACAATGGGCAGCTACCCGGCCTTTAACGACGGGAAATATAAAACAGAATTGGTGCTTCGCTCGTGCGATCAAGCCCGTCTTTCGGAGGCTTCCGCGGAATTACGGCGGCAACTGAGCAAAGCCGGATTGCTGCCCACCTAGCGCATAGCTGAACTGCGTTTTTCTATTAACCATTATTGCAAAAATATCTTCATTTAGCCCATCTCATCGGGCTGGGTCGGCTTGTTGGATGGTTAACGATCCATTCGCGGAGTCCACGCTCCGCAGCCTTTCACGGCATCCAACCCGGACGCGCTTCCCAACGCACGCGGCACTGCCCGCATCCGGTTTTTCGATTTGAAATTTGGCTACCTCAAGGAGCGAGCCCATGATGACGTTTCGCACGGCTTTGCCGCGCAGTTTGGCGCGAGCCTTTTTCATACTTGGTGCTGCGAGTGTGATGATGCCAGTAACAGCGTCGGCAAAGGCGCCCGGTGCCACCTACTGCTTCTTTAAGACATGCCACCGCGTGAAATCGCTGGCCGAAACACGGGCGTTGATTGGCCAAGAGCATACGCTGCCAGCGTCGTTCTATGACTCTTGCAAGTCTGATCCCTATAATCCGTGCGGATTGACGTCATCGGGCGAAGTTTTCCGGCCTAACGATGCGGACAACGCGGCCAGCCCGATTTATCCCGACGGCACAACTCTACTGGTATGGGCGCCGGCGACGAAACAAGCAGCGGTGCTGCGCGTCAACAATGCGGGACCGTATTGGGGCGATCGCAAGCTCGATGTCTCGCGCGCGGCGGCCGAGAAGCTCGGCTTCGAGGGCCGCGGTGTTGCCAGCCTCAAGGCACAAGTGCTGTCGGTTCCAACGCAGGGTGAAGCGACCTACAGCTTCAAGCGGCACTATCAGCCCGTGCTTGGTCATATCGGCCAGTTTGCTTCGCTTGATGAAGCGGCAGTGGCCGTCGCGGCCCTCAACCCCACAACTCCAGGCGTGGATCAAGCCGAGGAACAACGATTGATTGCCATCCTGCGGCCAGCGCTTAAATCGTGGCCGGTCATTGGCCAATCGATGACACAACTCGCGATCACGAAGTCCGCCGCGATGAAGTGGCCGGTCGTCGCTATTGCCGAAGCAAAACGTATGCCGCCGGTTGGCATTTCCAAGACAGTTGCAATCAAGTGGCCGGTCGTTGGCGCCGATCGCGCAAAATCGAAGCCGGTCCAGATCGCTGCTGCGCCTGTGCTTAAGAAGATCGCTGCATCGAATTCTATTTCAGAGACAGCTCCGCGCGCAATCCGCCGCGCAGAAACGTGGTCTCAACAAGTGGCGAAAGCGAAACAGCGCCGTATTGGATTGGCAGCTGTCAAATCTGTGAAGCCAAGAACAAACGTGAACGTCGCGAAGCTCCGCATCAAGCCGAGCCGCGGCTTGGCAGCGGCTGTGCGGGCTGAAGAAGCGCAGTTCAAAGCAAAAAACTTGAAGCTTCGCATCGCACGCCAACAATTTACTCCGGCAGCCAAGCGCGCAACTGAAAAACTCCAAACCGGCAAATCAGCCGATGCGAAAAAGCCGGTGAAGGTGAGCTTTGCTGATCCGGATGCTGGCCTCAGCCTGTCCAATCGACGCTTGACAGGTCGCGGCCCTAAATTGCCTCAGCGCTTTGTTCCAGTATCGGGCGAGCGCAAACTGCAGAAGCCGTTCCAAGGCCCGCGCCTCATTCAGAAGGCCTTGGCGTAGGGCAGAGAGCTGTCTGGCACCTACAATACAAAATCGGCGGCGTAGAGCGCGTGGCGGCCCATCAGCGTGATTTCAAACTCGCTGGCGGCATCTGTGTCTGTGTTGACATAGATGATGGTGTTGCCGCCGCCCGTCATCGCGTAGCGGACTTGGCCAGCGCCGGTGAAGGCGCCTGTGCCCATCCAGGTAAAGTTTTGATTGCCGGTCAGCGATGCGATGGCATCGAGCGTCGACAGATCGATGCGGTCGCCTGTTGCTACACCAGCACCTTCGAAATCGTAGATGACGTCGCGGCCGGTGCCGCTGACCGACTGAGCCAGAGTGTCAAAGTCGAAGCGATCACTGCCTGTGCCACCCGTCATGCGATCAAGGCCGTTGCCGCCGGCTATGGTATCGGCGCCGTCACCACCGTTCAGTGTGTCGTTACCGTCGCCACCGCATATTTTGTCGAGGCCGCCGCCGGACGCCAGCACATCGTTGCCATCGCCGCCTTTAATGAGATTGGCATTGGCATCGCCCGTAAGCTTGTCAGCGAATGCGCTGCCTGTCACATTTTCGATCATGGCTAACGTGTCGAGGCCCGCACCCTTGGTATCTTGCTGTTGGGAAATCAGGAGCGAAACCTCGACGCCCGCCGCGGCCGATGCGTAGCTCGCAGTATCGATGCCGTAGCCGCCGTTCAAAACGTCATTACCAGCGCCGCCCTCAAGCGCGTCATCGGCCCGGCCGCCGTACAGCGTATCATCGCCGTCGCCGCCGTTGAGCAGATCTGTTCCTGCACCGCCATACAATTGATCGTCGCCGCTGTCGCCGAACAGTTGATCGTTGCCGTCTTCACCATAGAGCTTGTCGTTGCCGGCATTGCCAGAAATCACGTCATCGCCGCGGCCAGCTGCAATGCTATCGGCAACGACGGTGCCGTTGACGATGTCATTGATGTTGCCGCGGTGGTCGCTGAGGATATAGTCCCACAAAACGGCGCCAGTCGTGTTGATGCCGGTTGGGATAACGGGTGTCGTCGCAGCACTTTGCCCGAACGATACGCCAGACGTCACGATCCAACGGTCATCTTCAACGGCTGCGGTGCCGAATGTTTGCAAATAATTTTTGACTGACAGCTGATTGCCAAGTGTGAGACCTGCTGTGCCATTGACCGTGCAGCCGATGATTTCAGCGCCGAAAGATAACGCCGCATACGGGTCAGGCCTGACGCCAGCCAGTTCGATCAACGGCGTCGCAACCTGGCCTTGGAAATTGACGTTCTCGATTTTGATTTGTTCGGACTGAGTGACGCGGATGCCATTGGCGCCATTGCCGCCAACCGTTCCGCCGGAAATGGTGATGTTATCCGTCCAATCGCGGATTTCATTGTTCCCAGTCTGAACCACAATTCCGGATTGGCCGTTGTTGACCGCTGTGAAGCTCGAAATCACAACGTTCGATGAGCCGGTGGTGACGTTGAATCCGTGACGCACGTTGCCGGTCGCAACACAGTCGACAATCGAGACGCCATTGCCGGTTCCATCCGCGCCGCAGCCGTCGATCGTAAAGCCATCTTTGTTGTTAGTCGCCGTGCACGATTGAAATGTCAGATTGGTGGTCAAGGCGTGCGGGTCGAAACCATAGCGCGAGCAGTTCTGAATGGTGACGTTTTGCAGCGTAATATTCGAATCGTGATCTTCGGCAGTGTTCGGATTGGGTCCGCAGTAAAAGCCATCGACATCGCGCGCGGTGCCGTTGTCTGCCTTGGCGCCATCGATCACCATGCCGCGAATAACAACGTCATGGGTTGAAGCAATCGTGCCGTCGGGATTTGTTTGGCCGGAATCTGTGCGCACGATGCCGGTGACGTCGCCGGTCAACGGCCCGTCAAGTTTCAAAACGGTTGATGTATCGCCTTGATCTCCGGCGCCTTGAAACACCGTATTGCTACCGGCGCGCAACACACCTGGCAATCCGCTCGTCGACGTCCCGGCAAGCAGGAATGTGCCGCTTGATAGCGTAACCGTACCACCTGTTGGATTAGCGGCGGCCTGATCCAACGCGAATTGAATTTGATCGCGGGTCTCGGCCGGCGTGGCGCTGGCGGCGATATCAATTGTCACCGGCGAACCACCTGTCAAAGTGTAGGTTACGCTCAAGCTCGACATGGTTGCTCCTGCTCGCACATTTTGTTGTCATGCAAGGCGGCGCGGCGGTTGCTTCGGCTGAGGCTGTCCCGATATGACCAGAGCGCGGTGCTCTCTAAGGATCGGCGTCAGTTTGGCGACGGCACGTGCGGCTCGCAGCTTATCTGCGGCGCCCCATGATCCAGTCTGATACACATGACCGCCCGTGGGACGCGCGCATCAAAACGATGCAAGCCCCGTGCCTTAAGCTGAATAGGTAGGGTTAAGACCGGCGCTCAATACAGATGCGATTACAAATAGACGCCGCCCAGTTCACCGCGACGCAACGATGCGCGCACTTCGTAGAGCGGATTACGTCGCTTCGCGTGCGATGCACGCTCTGCTCCTAATCCGCGCTACGGTGCTGCGGCTGGCTCCGCCAAAACATGAGAAGCGCATTGTAGGGTGGAATAAATCGCAGCGTATTCCACCATCCATCATCCGCTCGGCCGGCGGTGGTTTACGCCAAATGGTGGAATACGCCGCGTTTAAAATTTCGGCATTGCGCTGCGCTTTTGGCGCGGCTTTATTCCACCCTACGGATCACTGGCCATCCAGCAAGGCTTTCAAATAGACGCCGTAGTCGTTGCGGCTGTAGCGATCGGCGATCAATTCTGAAAGTTGAGCGGGTGTGATGAAACCCTGGCGTAACGCGATTTCTTCGGGCGAGGCGATTTTCATGCCCTGGCGCTTTTCAATTGTCGCGACATAGCTCGCGGCCTCTAGCAAGCTATCCGGCGTGCCGGTATCGAACCACGCAAAGCCGCGGCCCATGCGTTCCACCTTCAGCTTGCCGGCTTTCAAATACGCATCGTTGACAGCGGTAATTTCCAATTCGCCGCGCGGTGACGGCTGCAAGTTTTTGGCAATTTTGACGACGTCGTTGTCGTAGATATAGAGCCCGGTGACAGCCCAATTCGACCGCGGCTTCAAGGGTTTTTCTTCGATCGAGATCGCACGGCCGTTGGCATCGAATTCCACGACGCCATAGCGCTCGGGATCGCGGACTTGATAGGCAAACACGGTTGCACCATCGCCAGCCTTGAAGGCAGCATTGACGAGTTCCGGCAAGCCGTGGCCGTAAAACAGGTTGTCGCCAAGAACCATGGCGCAGTTGTCTCGGCCGATAAATTTTTCGCCGATGACAAAGGCCTGCGCTAGGCCTTCCGGCCTCGGCTGCTCTGCATAGGAGAACTGCATCCCCCATTGCGAGCCATCGCCCAACAACTGCTGGAATCCTGGCAGATCATGCGGCGTCGAAATGACCAGCACCTCGCGCACACCGCCGAGCATCAAAACCGACAGCGGATAGTAGATCAGCGGCTTGTCGTAAACCGGCAGCATTTGCTTCGAGACGGCGAGCGTCATTGGATAAAGCCGCGTGCCCGACCCACCAGCCAGAATGATCGCTTTCATGTGCTGCTTGCCTTCCGCTCGTCATCCGGGACGCAACACCTGCGCCGGGATGACGTTCTAAACAAAAATCAACATTGCGCCGCACCACTAAGCCTGCGCCGCCGCTTTTTGACTATGACGCACGGCATCAAGCAGGCCAAGCCGTTCGCCCTTGTAGGACTTGAGCCGCAGCGGCAGCCACCAGTCGCAGTTAGCAAGATACCAGTCGATGGTGCGCGCGAGGCCGGTTTCAATCGTTTCACGCGAACGCCAGCCGATTTCACGTTCGATCTTCGTTGGATCGATGGCGTAGCGGAAATCATGGCCGGGGCGGTCTTCGACATAGCGGATTGCCGAGGCATGCGGCGCGCCATCTTCGCGCGGCGAGCGGTCATCGAGATGCTTGCAAATCGTGGTCACGATGTCGATGTTGGTTTTTTCGTTGCGCCCGCCAATGACGTAGCGCTCACCGGGGATGCCGCGCGCGCAGATCGCCAGCAGCGCGCGGGCATGATCATCGACGTAAAGCCAGTCGCGCACATTGGTACCGCTGCCGTAAACCGGCAGATCGCGCCCGAGCAGCGCGTTAGTGATCATCAACGGGATCAGTTTTTCCGGGAAATGATACGGCCCGTAATTGTTCGAACAGTTCGTCAGCACGACCGGCAGGCCATAGGTGCGATACCAGGCAATCGCCAAGTGATCGGAGGCTGCTTTGCTGGCCGAATACGGCGACGATGGATCATAGGGCGTGTTTTCGTGGAACGCGCCGTCATCGCCCAAGCTGCCGAACACTTCGTCGGTTGAGACATGGACAAACCGGAACGCATCCTTGCGGCGGCTTTCAAGGCCGCTCCAATAGGCACGCGCGGCCTCAAGCATCGCGTAGGTGCCGTTGATATTGGTGGCGATAAAGAGTGACGGTCCGTTGATCGAGCGATCAACATGCGATTCAGCAGCCAGGTGCAGAATGGCGTCGGGTTGCTCGCGCTCTAATACGGCCTCGATAGCGCCGCGGTCGCAGACGTTGACCGGATAAAAGCTGTAGCAGTTGCTATTGGCGACCGGCGCCAGCGAGTTCAAATTGGCGGCATAGGTCAGACAGTCAACATTGACGACGGCCGAACTGGTTTCACCAGCGATCATGCGGCATACGGCTGACCCGATAAAACCGGCGCCGCCTGTCACGAGTATTTTCATGTCGAACACGCCTCAAGGCTAGAACGGCGCCGGCTAATACGAGACACCCTCTCGTCTGCCGGCACCGTCCCATCAAAGCGTTGAGATGGCGTTAACCAACAGCCGCCCTGGCCGGCGATCAGTAGCTCACCGCCTCGGCGACCTCCAAGTTGACATAGAGCTTGCCAACTCCGGCCGCGCCCATAGTGGTCAGGTTCTGGATGATCAAGCCCTCGTTCTGCGCCAGCACCAGCGGATAATCACCAGCCGCATGCTGCAACAGATTGTCGGGCGCCGGGACAATCGTTTGCCCAGCGGCGGCCGACCAGCCACCAATGGTGGCGAGCGACGTGCCATCAAGAGTTCGCGTTCCGGCGACCAGTGCTGCGGCGCCCGATACCCGGCAATCAACCGACGTCAACGTCGCCAAAGATGTTCGATGCTTGGCGTTACTGCCGGTCAAATTGACGATCGTGCCACCGGTATCGCTGGCCGTAAAGGCCCTGGCGACAGTCAAACCGAACTCCATCAATTGCGCCGCCGTGAACGCTGTTGTGGTGACAAAGCCGATGCCAACCCGGCGAATGATCAAAACGTTTGATGAGATATTGCGTAACGAAAAATTCGCCGCTCCCGCCGCAATGCCGGTGATCAAGCCGGTCGAAGCGCCGATTGAGTGCCACGCCAGGCTTTCGGCCGGACGCAACGTTGCCCGTGCTGCCTTGAAGGAGGTATCGACCTCCATGACGTTTCCGGTTGTGCCTTGAGTTTGAATAGCCATAGGTTTTTATCTCCATGTCCAAGCCACGGTCCATTGACCGGTGAGCGGACGGTTGCGGGTGCGGGCGGTGATCGTGAAGCCGGTGCCGGGCACAATCGCGCCAGCAACAACTTCGATTTCCTCGACAAGATGTTCGTCGGCGGAATGGTCGGACGTGGCGGTCGCCAAAATCCAAGCGTTGACGGATGCGGTGGCGAGTATCGCTGATTGTCCGGTTACGACAGCGGTGGCCATGTCCTGGCCAGTGCCGAAATTGGCGATGGCCGTGCCGCCACTGGACGTAAATGGCATCGCCACAGCGCCGCTGGTTTTGTCGATGATCAGCGCGTCCTTCCAAACCGTGCCGTCGGGGCTGACTTTGAAATGGAAGCTATCGTCGCCGGTCGTACCGATCTCGGCGCGGCCAGAAAAACCAGTCTGGAACAGGAACGAAGCCGTGTCGGCGAGGGCAGACTTGTTGACCTTGACCTGAGTGCCGGCACCAATATGGTTAAACAGGATCGCCGCCGACGACACCGAAAGCTTATTGGTTGCATCGGCTGTCGCATTGACGCCGACTAGTGGCGTCGGATTGACCGATCCCCCGCCTCCACCCGAAACTGGCGCCCAAGCCGAGCCCGACCAGGCAACGAGGGCGTCTTCGTCGGCGATCCAGGCCAGCCACCCCTCAAGCGGCGCAAAGAACGCCCAGGCGCCATCCTGGTAGGCGGCAACGCGGTTGGTTTGCCCGGCCCAGGCGCCGGCCGGGCTGGCGGCAACGATATAGCGGGCGCCGTCGGCAGGTGCCCCTGGTGGCGCCGCCAAATCGCGGTCGAGCACTGCCAGTTGGACAATGGCGTCAAGCTTCCTCAACGCTTCGTTGTGGGTGATATGCTTCTGAGATTGGGCCGCCAGAATGTACGGCAGTGTTAAGTTCGGTGTCTGATCCACGTCTTCGCTCCAGCCGGTTTGACCTGAAACGAACGTTAATTGGAGCCAGAGTCGCGGGGATAACTTTTGGCGAAAAAAAATCGCCGGCTGAAAGAACATAGTAAATGACCGCTGCCACAACGATCACATTTCCATACATTTTGACTGGCAAACGCGCCTTCGTCAGCGACCTAGCTGGCGGACTTGGCCGCGCAATTGCCAAGCGCATGACGCACGAAGCCGCAGACGTCTTAGACGCTCAAATGAGCACAGAAGGCATCGCCGAGTTTATCGCGCGTGAGCGGCCGCAGGCGGTTGTCATAATTGCAGACGCATTAGGAACCGGCTGCGATCGCATCGCTCAACAATCGATGATCCTCGAAGTTGCGCTCGAAAGCGGCGTCGAAAAGCTGATGTTCGTGGCACGAGCCGATATCTATCCAGCTAATGTTTTGCAGCCGGTGATGGAGATATTTCTAGAAACCGATCCAGTGCCTGCACATTTGGATGACAACGCCAAAGCCTCAGTTGCTGGTATCAAGTTGTGCTCTGATATCCGGCGTGCCCGCGGCGCTGACTTTTTCTCAAGCGTTCATGCTGAACTCTATGGTCCTAACTGTTCGAGTAATTGCAGAGGTAAACGGTCAATCGTTTCGTCGCTGATCGGAGGCGCACAACGCGGTGGCTTGACTGGACTCATAACTGCACTTGATGACTTCGCAAACACCAGCCGTCATGAACTGCTGCACGTTGACGATGCCGCCGAAGCACTCGTGCATCTCATGGCCAACTACACTGGCGAAACGCATGTCAACGTCGGCGCCGGCTATGACATCTCGCCTAGTGAGCTGGCTGCTGTCATCGCCAGCATCGCGCGCTTCGACGGTGATGTCGGCCACGCGGTCAGCAATGTCGCCGCGCCGCGCAATTTGCTCAACACCCGCCGCCTCGCCGCCACCGGCTGGCGCCCCCGCATCGATCTCCGCCAGGGGATTGCTGAGACGTGGGGTTGGCATAAGATGCAGGAGCAAGCTTGAATTGGCGAGCCTCATAGCCCTCCTTGAAAAGAACAGCACATGAAAGCCGGATGCACAGCGCATCGACCAGCTTATACCGGCGCGCCAAAGTTTTGACTCTTCCATTTCTGGACGGCGCGCTGGTATCGTCCTTCGCTTAGCGCACGGCGACACGCGTTCCCGCGCAAGGGGACTTTCAAGTGGTCGCGCGAGCCGGCCGCCGCGTGCCGCCAGCCTCGAGGCGCGTTAAAACTTTTGACCGCTGGTATTACAGGATCAAATCTGACTTGCTAAGGCTGATCAGCCCCTTCAATTGAATTTCAAACTCGGCGTCAATGTCAGAGTCGGTGTCAAAATAGACGACGGTGTAGTCGTTGGACGTGCCGTCGAAGTTAAACTTTTGAAATCGCACTTCGCCCGTTGACGAAGAGCTGAACTGTGCTCCCCCTCGCCACAGGAAGGCGTTATTACCACCCTGGCCGACACTGGCATCGATTGTGCTGACATCGATTTTGTCAATGAGGTGGCGAAAATCAGAGATGATGTCCCGGCCGGAAAACAGGCCCGATTCAAACGCGGTGTTGAAGTCAAACTTGTCGGCGCCGCCAGCTCCAATCAAGCTGTCTATGCCGCCGCGCCCGGTTAACACATTTGCCGACCCATTGCCGATGAGGACGTCGTTTCCTTGGCCGCCGATTGCCCGCTCAAGCACTGTGCCCGGTCCAATCCACACCGTACTGCGCGACGATTCACTGGTGAAATTTATAACTTCGCTGACTTGACAATAGTGGCCGACCCTGAGGTCAATTCTGCTGCTATCAAAGCCGTTGTAGACAATCGTGTCGGTCCCCTTCGCATCATCGATGGTTTGAAAATAGGTTGAGCCGTCGTTAAACGTGTAAATATTGTTGCCTGCGTGATGATTGGGATTGCGTCCGTACATCGCTTGGATGGCAACCAAATCATAATACATCGGCGTCGTCGGATAGAACGATGCGAAGCCGTCGCCGTCGGCAGACCATGGCGAGGCCGTGTAGCTCATGACTGTATATAAATAGTTGTCAAACTGAGAAGGAACCGCATTGGGACTTTCAAACGAATGCTTGAGACCGAGTGCGTGACCTATCTCATGCAGAATTGTGTGGTAGTCGTCATCGCCTCTGAAGACAGTGCTTCGGTCGACGTTCCAAGA
>JANNFX010000257.1:0-8303 GCA_031380225.1 Hyphomicrobium sp. | reverse complement strand
ACAACATCTGCTCGCGCGTCAGGTCATTGAGTGCGGTGACACCCGAAAAGTCTGGCCGCTGCGCGGGAATCCGCAAGTCGGCGTAATCGTTGGGGCCCTGTAACCAATTCACAGACGTTGTGTCGTCGCGGCGGCCGTCTGGCCAGTGAATCAGAGACCGCCGCCAAAGTCCCTGAACATCTCCAATCGCCAGCATCGCAGCAGAACCCGGTGTTTCTGATCTAGTGCGAGACCTTGTGCCTGAGCGGAAGCCGTTACTTGGCGATGCCCGCAATGCCACCCGATCTCACAATTTCAGGGAAGAGCTTCAGCAAATTCCGATCAAGTTCCTGGGCGAATATGTGATCACTCCCGGGACGCATCTCGCGATCGCTCATCCCAAACCTCGTGTCTGCCGCGGTACGACAGCCGGCCTGATGTGAAACTAAATCGCGAGCTGTTCGCAACCGATACCTCAGCTTCACAGTGCGTTGAGCCATCACCAAAGTAAATGGATCACGTTCTTAATCGCCGATTGTAACCTCATGTATGAACGCCCGCTTGTCCCGCCTAACTTTAACGTGCCCGAGCATCTCCCGAAGCCAAAATTGGGCTAATCCTGAGTGGCGCCAGAACCGGTGCGTTCGTCACTATAACGGCTTGCGGTTCAGTTCCAGCGGGCCGATGTGCTATATTTTCCCGATCAGCAATCCTTAGTCCCCAACGCCTAGGACGCAAGATGGCAACCACGAAGCATGACAAGGCGGCCAGTTTTCCGCACATGGATTGGAACCTGCTCAAGTATTTTTTGGTGATTGTAGAGGCTGGCGGTATCACGCGGGCGGCAGAGCGGTTAGGGCGCAAGCAGCCAGCTGTCAGCTTGGCACTGAAGCGATTGGAACAGCGCCTTAACACGCGGCTGTGCCAGCGCGGACCCAAAGGTTTTCTGTTAACCGAAGAGGGCCTGCGGCTGGCGGAAAATTGTGCGCTCCTCAGCGACTTCATCCGGCATTTACCGGAGACGATGTCCGACGCCACCCCATCGATTCGCGGTACCATCCGCATTCGCTTGATCAGCAATCTTGTCGACCGGCACCTCGACGATGCCATCTCTACGTTTCACCGTAAGTATCCGAACATCGAGATTCAGGTCGATGTTGAAACTTGGTCAAATGTATTAAACGCTTTGCTCAGGCAGGAAATTGATATCGGCGTGGCGCCGTCGCTGCGCAAGCGCGCTGAGTTGATATATCTGCCGCTGTTTAAGGAGTTGCATCGCCCGTATTGCGGCCGCGGTCATGCCCTCTACGGCCACCGCGTCATCAATCCGCGCGCGCTGGCTGATGAGCCATTTATTCTCACAGGTTCGGATGAACCCGATCAACTCTCTGATTTCCGGTTGACTCACGGCTTGGGCCGCCGCGTTGCGGGAATTTCTGCGCACCTCGAGGAAGCAAAGAGACTTACCATCCTAGGTGTCGGCATATGCTTCCTCCCCGAAGGCTATGCGGCCCCTGAGGTTGCATCCGGCCGGCTATGGCCGCTTCTCGGCAAGCGTAGCATCCCCAGCATGCCGATCTACATCATCACCAATCCAAAAGGCCCGGCCCACATGTCCCGGCAACTGTTCATCGACG
Organism: Hyphomicrobium sp.; assembly: GCA_031380225.1. GTDB lineage: Bacteria > Pseudomonadota > Alphaproteobacteria > Rhizobiales > Hyphomicrobiaceae > JANNFX01. Next base: position 6,687 of record JANNFX010000257.1, on the reverse strand, counting down.
AGTTCATGACGATGATGGAGCAGGACAGCACGCCCGGGCCGCCGCAATCCAAAGCTAAGAAAGCTAGGGCGCGAGGTCTCCCGAACGGCCGCCGCAAGCCGTAAAGCCATCGCGACAGCCTGGGCGCAGCAAACATTAATTATATCAATGTTCAGCATTGACGGATTGGGTCTTTTACCTCCATCGGCGCCCCGCCTAGTCTGATCACACGAGCAGAAGGGGTTCGCGCTTTGGAGCACCGCCATCTATCTGAGAAATTGACGCCCGGAAGCGTGGGGCCGGATCTGGCCACCGGCGATGCTCCTGTATTTGCCGCACCAAAACGGCGGTTTCTTGAACTCCGCGAACAGCCGGCTGCCAATCGGTCCATGTTGCTCGGCGCGTTGGGTATCATAGGGTTCTTTGTCGTATGGGAAGCTGGCCACTATCTGACAGCTGAATCAGCGCGCAAATTTGTGCCCTCCGTCGAGCAAGTCGCTGCAGCACTGTTCAACCTGTTTGCAAACGAAAACTTCCTTCACGACGTCGCGGTCAGCTGCCGCCGGATCTTATTCAGCTTCCTGGCCGCGTCCGCGATTGGCGTGCCGGTTGGTATCCTGATGGGGTGCTTTGGAAACATGCGCGCACTCCTGAATCCGACGTTGTCGGGCTGGCGTTACTTGCCGGCGGCCTCTTTCATTCCCCTGCTGCTCGTCTGGTTCGGGCCAACCGACATGGCCAAGATGGCATTGCTGTTCTTGGGCGTGATTTTCTTTTTGATCTCACTCATCCTCGACAACACAACCGCTGTTCAAAAAGAACTCGTCGAAGCCTCGCTGACAATGGGCGCGTCACGGCGCGAAGTCGTCACCGGTGTTGTGGTGCCTGCTGCCATGCCGGCCATCTTCGATTCGATGCGCAACATGATTGCGGTCGCCTGGACATATCTCGTCATCGCCGAGATTGTTGGGGCTCAAGATGGGATTGGTGCCGTCATGATGCGCGCTGGCCGGTTCTTACATGTCGATGTGATCATGGCGGCCATTCTCACCATCGGCGTTTTAGGTGTAATCACGGATCTTTTGTTCCGGGGGGCGTCGCGCATGCTGTTCCCTTGGAATGCTGAGCGGAGATCATGAGTGTGACTTACGTCTCACCAATTGAGGCCGCAAGTACTGCAAGCGCTGTTGGCACGCACGTGGCGCCGCCGCTTCGGGCCTACCGGATCAGCAAGGATTACCTCGACGGGACGTTCAAGGCGCTTGACGATGTTTCGTTCGAGCTCAAGGAAAACCAGATCACAGCTTTCGTCGGCCCGTCAGGTTGCGGCAAGACGACGATGTTGCGGATCATAGCGGGTCTTGAATTTCCAACACGAGGACGCCTCGAAGTGTTCGGCCAACCGGTCATTGGGCCGGGTCCCGACCGCGGTATGATTTTCCAGGCCTACACATCGTTTCCGTGGCTGACAGTTCTGAAGAATGTCGAATACGGCATGAAGATCATGGGTGTTGCGCCCGCAGCCCGCCGCGAGCGGGCAATGAGTTTTCTTAAGCTCGTTCATCTTGAAAACTTCGTTGAGTCTTATCCTCGCAGTCTGTCAGGCGGCATGAAGCAGCGCGTGGCACTGGCCCGCACACTGGCACAGAACCCGAAAGTTTTGCTGATGGATGAACCCTTTGGAGCGCTTGATGCGCAAGTCCGCTGGGAGATGCAGGAGCTGATGATTGAGCTCATTGAACGAGAAAAGAAAACAGTCGTCGCGATCACGCATGACATTGCTGAAGCCATCTATCTCGCCGACCGCATCATCTTCTTCTCGCATCAGCCCGGGCGCATCAAGGCTGACATCACGGTCGATTTCAAGAGTGGCAAACGCTATCCGCAGAAGGAAGAGCTGATCCGGCTACCCGGCTACGTTGATCTGGAACACCGGCTGTTCGCGATGATGCGTGAAGAAATTCAGAAGGGTTCAAGCACGTAAGGCACGTCGTTAGTATTAGAAACTGCATTATAGGAGTCAGTCTCATGACGGCACGGCGCGTTTCAAAGAACATCGGAGCACTTGGCGGAATCGCTCTTGCACTCATCGCAACAGGCGCTAGCGCCGCTGAAAAGGTCAGCGTCGCCATCATCTCGTTCTCTCCTTACGCGCCTTGGTACATCGTAAAGGAAAAGGGCCTAGCCAAGGACATCGACCTCGATGTCAAGATCATCGAGGGCATTACGGAGAAGAATGCTGCAATTACATCCGGACAGATCCAGTGCATGAATAACACCTTGGACAGCATGGTTTTGGCAAGATCCGGCGATCTGCCAATCAAGGTCGTGGCCTTCTCCAATATGTCCTACGGTCTCGACAAAATGGTCGTGACCAAAGACATCAACTCGGTTGCCGATTTTAAAGGCAAGAAGTACGGCGCCGACTACGGATTTCTCAACCATATGTGGATGCTGCTCACGTTGAAGCGGGCGGGCATCGATCAAAAATCTCTTGAGCACGTTGTCGCCCTGCCTCAGGAGACAGCCGCGGCATTCGCGAGCGGTGGCATCGACATTGACGTGAACTATGATCCGTTTGCGGCCCAGTCGCTCAAGCGCGAGGGCTCCAAGGTGTTGACGACCTCCCTCTCTGACCGCACCTGGGAACGCGGTCTCATCTCCGACGCGATCGCCTGCAACGAAGGATGGCTCAAGGAAAAGCCTGCAGTTGCCAAAGAACTGTTCCGGGCTTGGTTCGAAGCCGTGAACTGGTGGAAGGAAAATCCAGCAGAAGGCAACGCGATTGTCGCCAAAGGTTTGAGCTGGCCGGATGCCGACGTCAGGCTCACCCAGTACGGCGCCATTATGTTGAACATCAATCAGAACATGGGAGCGTTTGGCGTCGAAGGTGGCAAAGCTCTGTGCGAGAGCATGCCAGCAGAAGCGCCTAAGGCGCCAGCTGATGCAAAGGGCTGGGGCAGCTTATTTGGCGGGGCCGACTGCGCAGCAGGTTATGCGGCCCCCACATGGAACTTATTCAATGACGTCTATGTCGAGGCTGGCGTCGCGAAGAAAAAGGCCGAAGCCAGTGTTGGCCTTGACCCGTCGATCATCGCCGGACTGGCGAAGGATGGGCTTGTTGAAAAGTACAGCTCGAACAAATGGATTGGCCGGCTTGGCGCCGAGTAATCGTTCTCTGTTAGCTGCATCCGGCAGAGACTATAAAAGGAAAGGTATCTAGCATGGCTGGCGGCAAAAAAGGTGGTGGTCACTCGCATGGGCCCGGAGGTGATCATGTGCACCACCACAAACCCCACGGGGTCAAGCGCGAAGACACGCACGGCGCAAAGTCTATGGAGACGCTGTCGCGCATCTCGCAAAACGAGCAAGGCCGGGAGACCAAACGCTCGCTCGAGTATGGACTTGAGGCAGCCGACTCCGTCGTCGACCGCAACATCTCCTTGTTCAGCCGCGGGCATCAGCCGGCCTTCGCGGGCATCAATACCTTCATGAAGGCACCGTACTGCGAAGACATTCGAAAAATTGGCAGCTACGAAGCTGCCTTCGTCGGCGCCCCGTTTGACTCAGCCACCACCTACCGTCCCGGAACGCGGTTTGGACCGCAAGCGGTGCGGCGCATTTCGGCACTATACGACGGCTACTGGTTCGATGGCGGCGTCGACATCTACGAAGAACTCGATCTGTGTGATGCCGGTGACATCTTTGTCATTCCAGGCAACATTGAGAAGACCTTCGATCAAGTGACCAAGGCTGTCTCACACATCTACACATCAGGCGTGTTTCCGATCATTTGCGGCGGCGACCACAGCTTGGGGTTCCCAAACGTTCGCGGCATCGCGCCCCACATCGATGGCAACGTAGGTATCATCCACATCGATCGCCATATCGATATCCAGGAGAAGGATATGGATGAGCGCATGCACACAACGCCGTGGTTCTGGACAACACATGAGGGATCGCACACCACGCATCGCGACCATAGCCACATGCACGACGTTGGGCTGCCCAACTGTCATCCGAAAAATCTGGTTCAGATCGGCATTGGCGGCTGGTACGGCAACCGGCCCGGAACCGAAGTTGCAAAACGGCGCGGCACCAGCGTGCTGACAATGAACGACATCCAAGTTCATGGGCCAAAAAAGGCCGCTGAAATCGCGCTCGAGATGGCGTGGGAAGGTTGCAAGGCCGTCTATCTGTCGTTCGACATAGACTCGATTGATCCTGGTTTTGCTCCCGGCACCGGCTCACCTGAGCCAGGCGGGTTGTTGCCGCGCGAAGCCTTTGAAATGATCCACACCATCGCCGCCGAAGGTCTGTGCGGCATGGAAGTCGTCGAAGTGTCGCCGCCCTACGACGTCAATGACAACACGGCACAGTTGGCGTGCCGCGTGGTCCTCGACACACTCGGCACGCTCGTCGCCAACGGCCACCTAGGTCACCGCAACAAAGTTATGAAGTAAGGAGCATCTATCATGACAAACTCAATACGCATGATCACTTCGACTGTAGTCTGGGCCGTCCTTGCAGCACCCGCACTCGCCCACACGGGGCACGGCGAACCGATGGGTCATACTCATAACAGTGTGGGATCGTTAGGCGGGGACATCCTCATTCTTGCTTTGATCGCCGTTGGAGTCGTCATCGCCATGCGGTTTGGCAGCCGCGTTCTGTCGAACGACGTCCGGTAGTATTGACAGGGCCCCGGTTAGGTCCTCGCCTCAAACGTAATCCACGCGCTGCATCAAAATCCTTGCTCTCTGACCAGCACCCGTTCAATGCCACGCCAGATCAATGCTGCGGGACTGATCCGCTCGGCCTCAATTTTTGCGACACCGCGCATTACTTGATGTGTTGTATGGTCAAATTCCGCGAACGTCACATCAAAGTAGCCTTGCCGTGCAATGAGTTCGCCGTCTTTGTCATCTGCAGCAACCCGGCCGCCATGACGGTCCGCCAACACTGGCTCGGAAATGCTGCCATCGCCCGCCGGAGATATCGATGTCAAAAGCAATCGTTGACTGGGTGCGGCGGCATCATCGGGCACGAAGACAGCAGTCGCACCTTCGCGCACACGTGCAATGTCCGAATCTGAGATCATTCCATGGGCAGCCGATTTTCCTTCCGCAACGAGCCGCGCCAGCGGTTGTTTTTCGTTAAGCCAAAGACCAATTGAAATACCCGAATCGAGATCCGTGATCCGGCCATCAAAGCGAGCACGAATTACCAGTTGCTCTTTCTGCCGGCCGATCGCCGCGACGTTCTCCCGGGCCTGTTCAAGCTTACTCTCAATAACGGTGCTTAGTTCCAGCTCCTTGACGCTCGATTGCAGCCGGTCACGCTGGAACGCGAGGGTGCGAAGCTCCAGACTAGCTTTTTCCAGATTTTTGTCCGTCTCCGATGCGCCGGCTGCAAAGAGGACATCACCAGCGCGGACGCGCTGACCTTCTGTGACCCGAACCTCGCTGAGCCGTGCTGCAAACGGCAGGTAAATTGCTTGTTCTTTACTAGCCACGACGACGGCCGGTGCATCGATCGTCGAAATCCACGGGACAACCATCACCACGACACTAATTGACGAAACGGCAGCCGTCCAGGCAGTGCGCCGCCGGTTTCTGATCTCACTGCGTAATTTCCACCACGCCATCAGTTCTCTCGCGACCGGATCCAAAATGAAAAAGACGATCTCGAACAAACCGAGGACGATACCGATCGCTTTCCCGGCGAAGGTGTAGACCAACACTGCAATGCCTAAATAGAGGAACAACCGATAGACGGCCGTGCAGGCGGCATACAAAATCAGCGTCTTCTGCAAACGCTCTGGCAGTTGTTCAGGTGGATCGTGGCGGAGGTCGAACAGCAGCTCCCTCAGCTTCCAAGTGCCAAGCCCGAACGCGCGCGGTTGCAGATTGGGCACTTCGAGATAATCAGAAAGTGCAAAGTAGCCATCGTAGCGCATGAATGGATTGAGGTTTACGGCAATCGATAACGCAATCGAAGCGGTCGAAAGCGCAAAGCAAATTGACCGCGCCATGCCATCTTGCAGGAACGACCACAGCAAGATAGCGACAGCAGCAATGATGGCCTCGGCCGCAACACCCGCAAAAACGATCGCGAGACGCTCAGACTTGCGCGACAGCCGCCAACTATCAGACGTATCAGTGTAGAACACGGGCGTTCCAAGCATGACCGCAATGCCCATACTTGGAACGTGGCAGCCAAAGCGCACCGTTGTCAGGGCGTGGCCGAGTTCATGGAAACCCTTCAACGCAAGAATTGCAACACCATAAAGAGCAAGCGACTGCATCTGTAACGCATCAGCGGTCGCTGCAACGACAGAACCCCACTGGCGCACAGCGAAATAGAGTCCAAAACTTGCGATCGCCGCGATACCAATCCAGAATTTCTTGCAATAGAGGAACTGCAATCGCGGCAGCATTGTTGTGAGCCATGGCTCCGGCCGGACCAGGGGCATGCGGAAAAACAAATAGCCATGCATGATCGTTCCGAGCCAGCCATGTTTTCCAGCGGCCTGAATGCCAGCATAGCGTTGCCACGAACCGGACGCATCGGTTTCGGTCAACTGATTGGCAACAGCAAAGTCGACGACCTTGGATATATCGGCAGGCGAGGCTGTCAAACCGTAGTTCTGATGCAAACACCTGCCGAGTTCAGCGATCGACTTCGACTGCTGCCAGCTCAGAAAAA
>JANNFX010000202.1:0-3103 GCA_031380225.1 Hyphomicrobium sp. | reverse complement strand
GTGGCTAGCATCCCGCATTGTGATGTGGGTGGCGAACGGGAGGCGTGAATAACTAAGGTCAGTTTCGCTGCGCGAGCGAGGCCAGACTCGCGCTCACTATTGTTTGCGTGCCGCTGCCGCGCTGACGCGGTGTATCGCACCCGCGCCGGGCGGGACACCCGTCAGTCCTGCCGCTTTTTTGATTCAGCGCCGCTGAGTCAGTCGCCTCATAAGTTTGGCCGCGTTGCATTTCTGACATCGATGGGAAGGGGCTCACTCAATCCAAAAACGTGGAGTTCGAGGGGTAATCCCGCCATTTTTCGTGGCGTTCAATCGTAGTCCTCACGCCGCTTTCGCTCTGATACGCCCGGCCTTGGTCTTCTTCGTTTGAGGCTCTGGAACAATTGTGATCCGAATGCCGAGTGATGAGAGCACGCGCATTGCTGTATCCAGGCTCGGATTGCCCTCGCTTGATAGGGCCTTGTACAGGCCAACGCGGGTCAGTCCGCTCTTGCGTGCTAAGTCACTCATGTTTCGGACGCGGGCAACGGTGCCGAGCGCGCGGGCGAAGTGTGCGGCGTCATTTCCTTCAGCCGCTGCCGACAGATAAGCGACAACATCTTGATCGGTTTTGAGGTAGTTGGCCGCGTCAAACTCTCGGAAGCCTTTTGGCAGTTTCGATTTTGTCATCGTGTTAAATCCACTGTTCCGCGATTTCTTTTGCGCACCGAATGTCTCGAACTTGCGAACTCTTATCGCCGCCATTTAAAAGCACGATGAACGTCTCACCCTGCAGCATGAAATAAACGCGATAACCTGGGCCGTGTGCATCCTGAGTTCGGAGATGCCATCGCCTACGGATTTTACATCTCCCAAGTGACCCGCCGCGAGCCGGTCGATCCGATCAACAATGCGCGCGCGGCCATCGCAATCTTTAAGGCCCGTCAGCCACTTGTCGAAGACCGCGCTGGTGACAATTCTTGGCATGCCAAAAGTGTATACCACAGTTTGCAGAATGTCAACCATGGTATGCATGTCAAATTAAGGCATATGTGTTTCATTTGTCTTCGGAGCAATCCGCGCACAATCTAACAACGCATTCCAGCCCGTAGGTTGGGTTAGCGCGGCCCGGATGTTGGAAGCCGCGCGTGACGATGGATCCGCGCGTAACCCAACGCGTTCTCGCCATGGTAGAAATGTTGGTTACGCGCGGGCGCGGCCGGTGATGATCGAATATCTTGCACCGCGCTAACCCAACCTACGGGCCGAATGCGTTCTGGCGCCATCGTATTCAAAGCCACCCCACCCCTCACTCCGACGAGAACAACTCGCGCAGTACGCTGCGGCGGATGAAGGCGTCGTTGACGAGGCAGCGCCAGCGCGATTGCGGGCCGTCGCCGCCGATGGCTTTGGTGTAGCGTTGATGCGCGTCGCATTGCGCTGTGCGGGCTGCCGCCCATGCCGTTTCACTCGTATCAAATAACTCGAGCGCCTGTTTGAGATCGTCTCCGGTCAGCGCGCCGCCTTCGATTGCAGCCCGGGCCTTTGTGCGGACTTCAGTGAGGCCGGCGTCGGTTGCGGCGAGTGCGCGTTCCAAACAGCCGGTGTCGGAGCCCTTACACGCGTCTGCGACTTTATCGGCGGCTGTGCGCTGGGCGGCAATTGCTGCGCCAGACATACACAGTGCGAAGGCACACCCTGCGAATGCCGCGGACTTCATGGTCATGGGTGATCCTTTGCTTGTAGGGTGGAATAAAGCCGCCCATCAATTTGAACGCGGTCTCGATGATGAACTCGCGGCGTATTCCACCATCGGCTCAACGCCGATGATGGACAGTGGAATACGCTTCGCTTTATTCCACCCTACAAGGACCTCACCACCGAATATCCAAGCACCCAAAAATCCCGCATTCGGCCTGAAGTGTGCCGGGCCCAATCAACTGGCCTTGGGTTTCATAGAGGTCAACGGTTGTGACGCGGAGTGTCTCCGAGCAGCTGGTCCGGCAACCTTCCCACGAGCCTGACGGTAACTGCACCTCGTAGCCATGGCGCGCGGCCCGAACCGCACCCGATACAGAGCCATTGCCAAACCGGCTATTGGCAAAGGCGACATCGCTCTCGCTACGGTCGCGGCGCCATCCAGCATCGGCTGGAAGCGCGTAGGTGACGGCCGTCAAAGCAATCAGGGCGGTTACTGCATATTTGATCATAAGCGGGTCCTTTGCCAGGCGCGCGGATGCCGCGCAAATCAGTTGTCAAAGTATAGCCAACTGGACGCTGCCCGTCACCCCACCGAGCCATGGCCGGCATCGCAGTGTGTCCGTGCCGGCATACTCGGGATCGACAATTCAGCCTGATTCCTACCAACGGGCGGGGATCCCGGCAAGGCGCGGGATGATATGGATCTCAGGCTAATCCGCGATCTCGCAGAAAATCGGCTCGCCGGATCCCCGGCCAAACCGGGGATGACGGCCTTAGCGGAGGGTTCTCATCACTTCGCTTCGACCGTCCGGCAGATGTAACCATTATTCCGCCGGGATGATTGGCGTGCGCTGTTGAGCCTCGGAGGAGGAAATGCCGAACCGGGCCTTCAGAATGTCTGCCGCGCGCTCGAACGGCCGGAAGTAGATGACACGGAGTGAGCGGAAATCGGCGGTCTCTTCGCCGATGCCGAAGCCTTCAATCTCGCGGCTTTTTGGGATGTAGATCGTGCCGAACATCCGGTCCCAGACCGACAGCGCGCCGCCCATATTTTTGTCGAAGTGGTTGGCGTTGTTTGAATGGTGGATTTGATGCATGGCCGGACTTATGACCCAGCGTTCAATGCTTGGTCCGAAGCTGATCCAGGCCGGGCTGTGGCGCAACACGCCGCCAGCAACATTGAATACGACCACGAAAATGTTGGCTCCGAACACGGTCGCGACTGTTAGCTTTTCGCCAAAAGCTCCGATAAACAAGCCATTGATTATGCCAACAACAAGCATGCACGCGAATGTGGTGATGATGGTTTCAACCGGGTGATTGCGATCGGCGGTGGCGAAATTCAGCTCTTCGGCCGAGTGATGGACCTTATGGAATTCCCACAGTTCCGGGACTTTGTGCATCATGGTGTGCAGCGCCCAAC
>JANNFX010000181.1:0-5796 GCA_031380225.1 Hyphomicrobium sp. | reverse complement strand
AGGCGATAGACCACCGGCGCCCAGCCGGGAAAAGCTGGTGGCGCTACTTGTTGGGCTGACGCGTGAACTTGGCCGCTTCCCTACCGTCTCCGACCTTCGCTTAAAGTGCAGCACTGCCGAAGACTGGCCGACGAACCGGGTGTTCGATCGCAATCTTGGCACCAAATCCCAAAAGATGGCGCTCGTCGCCGAGCACTGCCGCACGCAACTTGGATATGACGACGTGCTGGCGTATTGCACGAGCGCAGATGAGCCAATTGAGGTTGCGTCGGAGCCCGACACCAACACAGATGGCTTTGTGTACCTGATCAAGTCGGGCCGCTACTACAAGATCGGGAAGACGAACCACGTCGGCCGTCGCGAGCGCGAGCTTTCCATTCAGCTACCCGACGCCACCTCGACCGTTCACGCCATCAAGACCGACGACCCGGATGGCATCGAGGCGTATTGGCATCGGCGCTTCGCCGCTAAGCGCCGGAACGGAGAATGGTTTGATCTCGACCGCGCCGACGTCACCGCGTTCCGACGCCGCCGTTTCATGTAATCCAGCCTGAGTCCGCATTTGGAGTTCCAGCAGGCGTGCTTGTTCGCCAACGCTGTCGTGGATGACGAGTTTGCGCCCACGTCCGCTCCCTCTGCAAAGCCGTCGTTAGCGAGTACCCGCGCCTCAACCCAATAGTGTAATTTCCCCAATCTACACTATTGGCAGAAAATTGCTAAATTCTCGCGCCGTGACACCAAAATCCGGACCCGCAAGGCCAGAACATTGTTGTAGCGTCTCGATGAAAATTAACAGGCACGCTTAGAAGTCCTTTGACGAAACTCAATTCCCTGTTCCCTGGACATGCGGGGCTGTCCTGATCCAATCTTATTCGCCTAGTCAGGGCGAATTGGGAGTGCGGTTGATCTGGAATTGTGATCCAGCCGAACGCTAATGAGCCTTGGCGGCGCGAGCCATTGGCGCTCCTAGTCGCCAGTCATGTGGAATTCAGAGCGGATGACGTCAACTGCGTATAGCCCGGCCGGAGGTTCAAAGCGAATGACGTGCGATTTAAACGGTTCGATGACGAAATAGTTTTGATCAATAGTCTTAAGAGTCCGCGCTTCTGATCTATTGCAGCCAAACAAGAGCGTCGGCGGGCACCTAACCGAGTGGTTGCCCGTCGCGCCCTACGGCGGCCAAAATCCCAGAATATTTTATCACATAGACTTGCGTGCCAGGCGCAAGTTCACGGTCGCCCTCGGCATCGGCGGCGGGACGTGCGAGAACCCGTTCCGGGGTGCGATGATACAAGCGGACGGATTATTTGCCAATCACAACAATTCGTTAATTCAGCACTGTTATAATCGCTCATCAATTTCACACTTTTTTTACCTTTTTCAGAACACTCGTGAGATGTAGATGCCCGTAAAATCCACAGCAACTCAATCGCCGTTAGCACTCCGGGTGAAGGCAAAGTCTTCTCGAGCTAGCGCTAATAACCGTGAGCTAAAACTTCGCGACGAAGAAGTGTTTGTCGCATTCACAAACAACTTCGCGGACGGATTAGCCATCTTCGCACCAAACAACCGGTTAGCATATTTCAACGAACCCTACAGGCGGATGCTTAACCCGATCGCTGACGCATTGCTCATCGGGATGGCCTACGACGATATTCTAGCGGTTGGTGTAACACGCAAAATCTGGGATACGTTGGGGCTGCCGGATGACCAATGGAGAGTTCAAAATGCATTGTCTCCTGTACAGGGAACAACAGAGCAGTGCATTAAGTTTTCGGATGGCCGCTGGTTCTTGAGGCGCAACACTCGCGGCGACAACGGTTATACCGTGCAACTTTGTTCTGACTTGACGTTGTGGAAAAAGCGCGAAGAGGAAACAGCACTTGCGCTCCAACGTGCGGAACGAGCCGAACAGGAAGCACGCCTTGCGCTATTGGCCGAAGAGTTTCGCAAAAAAGAAGATGAGCTTCTATCCCGGTTGAACCATTGGCTGCACTCTTGCAAGAGGATGGAAGAGTTGTACGAAGTCGTACAGTTGTTTTTCACGCAGCTCCTCGTTGGGTCGAGCGGCATCCTCTACGTCTACAATAACTCGCGCGATGTGCTTGTCCCCGTGTGCTCCTGGAATCGAGACAAAGCAGCGACTGAGATCAAGCCGGACGACTGTTGGGGACTGCGTCAGGGACGAGCTTATCACTACGGCCATGATGGATGGCGCTTCGCCTGCGACCACAAGCGAACACCAGAACGCGGCATCTCTGACTCTCGATACTTTTGCATTCCGATTCTTGCACATGGCGACACGGCTGGAATGCTACACGTCGAACCACCTGCGGGCATCTGCGCAAACGATCAGCGGTTCGATAGCGCGTTCAAAGTGGCTTGCAAGTGCGCTGAACAGATCAGCCTTGCCATTGCGAACGTCAAATTGGGCCAAGAACTGAAAGATCAATCGACACAAGATTCCCTGACGAATTTATATAATCGGCGATATTTTCTCGAGAGATGTTCGCGCGAGGTTAAGCGATCAAACCAGACCCAGCTGCCGTCGACCGTAATCTCACTAGATGTCGATCACTTCAAAAAATTTAATGACAACTTTGGCCACGACGCCGGTGACGCTGTGCTTAAGCGCTTCGCTCGCGAAATGCTCGCTCATTTCAGAGGCGACGATATTGTCTGCCGGATGGGCGGTGAAGAATTTTGTGTTCTCCTGCCTGGCGCCCCCAAACATGTAGGAATGCGCCGCGCTGAGACCTTCCTACCCAAAGTTCAGGCTATGCAAATACGCTACGGAAACGAAACACTGCCACCGGTAACGGTATCCGCAGGGGTGATCACATTTCCAGAATGCGGCGATAGCGTTGAAGTCATCTTAAAAGCGGCTGACAGGGCGCTCTATTCAGCCAAAGCCAACGGTCGCAATTGCGTCGTGTCGAGCGAATGCTGCCCGACCGCTGAATCACACTGACGAATTTTGGCAGAACTATCGCACTCGTTGTTGCATGGAATCCATCCGACTGATGCAACGATCGAGTGCTGCAGCTTAGGAGGACCGTAGAACAAAAACCCCGCTTCGCCTTGAGAGACAAAGCGGGGCCTCCAAATTGTGACTAGCCAGAAGCCCTTAAACCACAAAGAACTCCTGATTTGTCAGAGCCAGATGTGGATCAAGTTCGGCGAATTTAACAGCTATGCTCGACCCGCTCTCGTCCTTATCATACGACAGTGCGCCCGTCGTTGTATTATAAAGTACGCGATCGTTGCCATCCATTGCCTTACCGGATGCAGAACTGACGAACATCGCGGCAGACAACGTGCCTGTGGCGGTCAGCTGCGTAAAGATTGCGTTATCGAGCCGGATCGTATCATCCCCGGCGTTGAAATCGGTGATCAAGTCGACATTGCTGGTAGCCATGGTCGAAAGCGCAGTGTTGAAGATGAAAGTGTCGTTTCCGCTGCTGCCGGTTAGAACGTCGTCGCCAAGTCCGCCACTGAGAAAATCGTCCCCAGCGCCGCCATTCAAACTATCGTTATCGGCGCCGCCGCGGTAAGCACCCGGCGAAGACCGCCTTGTTGGGCGGCCAAGGGATAGTATCTCTTGTCTTCTGAAACTTTGTCAGGAGACTGTTCCGTGGGTATGTCTGGGGATAGGCCGCGGCACTTCGATATCGTTGCACAAACGCGCCGGGTCAGAACCGATGAGGAGAAGCGGGCGATCGTCGCTGAAGCTACTCTGGGTCATCGCAATATCTCGGCCGTTGCGCGCCGTCATGGACTGAAGCCGAGCCTGTTGTTCCGTTGGAAGAAGCAGTTTGCGGCCGCCCCAGTTTCGGCCCCATGGCCAGCGCCCACATCCTTCGCTCCCGTCATGGCGCTGCCATCGCCGGCGCCGGACATGGCGTGGGTACCGCCTGGCGTGCCGCATCAAAGCCTGTTCGAGATAGAGGTCAGAGGCGGGCGCAGAGTGCGCGTCGGTGCCGGTATCGATACCGGCGTCCTCAAGCGGATCGTTGCGGCCCTTGAGTCGCTGCCGTGATTCCCGTTCCTGCCGGTGTCCGCGTTTGGCTGGCTGTGGGTCACACTGATATGCGGCGCGGCTTTCCTGGGCTTGCTCTGCTGGTGCAAGAAACATTGAAGGCCGATCCGCATGGCGGGCATCTGTTCGTGTTCCGCGGCAAGCGCGGCGATCTCGTCAAGATCATCTGGCACGATGGCCACGGCGCGTGCCTGTTCCAGAAGCGGCTGGAGCGCGGGCGATTTATATGGCCAGTGACCGTCGGCGGCGCGGTGACGATCTCGGCGGCGCAACTTGGGTACATGTTGGAAGGCATAGACTGGCGTGCCCCACAAAAAACGTACCGTCCAGAGATCGCGGGATAACGCGAAGCAGTATACATAGTGCGCATGGCACTGGACCTCGCCACGCTCCCGAAAGAAATTGCTGCGCTGACAGCGCTGCTGTTGAGCGAGAATGCGGCGCGTCTGGCAGCCGAAGCGCGAACGCTCGACCTCGACGGCCAGATTGCTCACCTGAAGCTGACCATCGCCAAGATGCAGCGCGACACGCACGGCGCGTCGTCTGAAAATGGCGCGCGTCTGATCGATCAAATGGAACTGCAGCTCGGCGAGTTGGTCGCGACAGTCGCCGAGGGAAAGGCTGCGGCCTCTCTATTGGGCGGTGGCGACTCTCGTTCCGAGAGCCGGCCGCCACCACCGGCGCGGCGCGCGCTTCCATCGCATCTTCCGCGCGAGCGGGTCGTGCATCAAGCGCCCTGCGCCTGCGCCCATTGCGGCAGTAACCGCTTGCGCAAACTCGGCGAGACCCCGACTGAGACGCTGGAGTTGATCCCCATCAGCTGGAAGGTCATCAGCCACGTCCGCGAAAAGTTCAGCTGCCGGGCGTGCGAAAAGATCACCGAAACGCCCGCCCCATCGCATCCGATCGCGCGCGGCCGCGCCGGGCCGCAACTGCTGGCGCATATTCTGGTCTCGAAGTACGGCGCACATCTGCCCTTGAACCGGCAGAGCGAGATCTACGCCAACGACGGCATTGATCTTGATGTCTCGACACTCGCCGATTGGGTTGGCGCATGCAGTGCCACGTTGCAGCCGCTTGTTGACGAGATCGAAAAGCATGTCTTGGCCGCCGAGCGCATTCACGCCGATGACACGACGGTGCCAGTACTGGCCAAGAATAAATGCGTGACTGGCCGGCTGTGGACATATGTGCGCGATGATGCGCCGTTCGGCGGCGAGCAAGAACCGGCGGCGCTCTATTACTACTCACCGACGCGCGGCGGCGAGCACCCCGAACGGCATCTGGCGACCTACAGCGGTCTCATGCAGGCCGATGCCTACTCCGGCTACAACGGGCTCTATGCCAAGGGCCGCAAGCCCGGAGAGATTATCGAAGCGGCGTGCTGGGCCCACGGGCGGCGCAAGTTCTTCGAACTCGCTGAGTTGCAAAAAGCACCAGTCGCAATCGAGGCCGTCAAACGCATCGACGAACTGTTCGCCATTGAGCGCGAGATCAATGGAAAGCCGCCAGACGTGCGCCTCAGCGTTCGCC
Organism: Hyphomicrobium sp.; assembly: GCA_031380225.1. Taxonomy (GTDB): domain Bacteria; phylum Pseudomonadota; class Alphaproteobacteria; order Rhizobiales; family Hyphomicrobiaceae; genus JANNFX01. The sequence continues at coordinate 224 of JANNFX010000181.1, read as the reverse complement.
GGGAACGATCAAAGCCGCTCGTTGACGCGCTTGAAGCTTGGCTCAGAGGCGAACGCAAAAAACTCTCTTCCAAGGCACCGGTTGCGAAAGCCATCGACTACAGTTTGAAGCGATGGCCCGCGTTCACGCGCTTCCTTGATGACGGCCGCATCTGCATGAGCAACAACGCCGCCGAACGGGCCGTGCGTGGGATCGCGGTCGGCCGGAAGAACTGGACCTTCTGC
>JANNFX010000173.1:0-43559 GCA_031380225.1 Hyphomicrobium sp. | reverse complement strand
TGTTGATCGTATCGTTGCCGGTGCCGCCGAAGAGATAGGAGCCGACGAAGCCGCCGTAGCCGCCACCGTCGCCGTAGAGGGTGTCGTCCCCGGCCTCGCCGTATAGTGTGTCGATTCCGCCCGCGCCCGAGAGAGTATCGTTGCCGTCGCCGCCGCGAATCTCGTCATTGCCGTTGAGCGTGGTAATGGTGTCGTTGCCCGACCCAGTGCGGAAATCAAAACTCTCGATCTTGGCGATGGTCGAACCGTCGCCTATTACCGTGACGATACCGGATGCGAGCGCGACGTAGATGATGTCAGCGACAGCGCTGGTGCGGTAGAAGCCCAACCAGTCGGAGCGGCTGGAGCCGCCGTCTATCGTATCTGCGCCGCCGTAGCTGTAGATGACGTCGGCGCCACCCTCGCCGTTCAACGTGTCGTTTTCGGTGTCGCTAGTCAGCGAAGTGCTGGCACCGTATAGTGTGTCGCCGCCGTCACCGCCGTTCAAGGTGTCGCTGCCGGCCTCGCCGTAGATGATGTCGATCCCGCCCGCGCCCGAAAGCGTGTCGTTGCCGTCGCCGCCCCAAATCTCGTCATTGCCGTCGAGCGTGGTAATGGTGTCGTCGCCCGATCCGGTGCGGATATCAAAGCGCTCGATGTTGGCGATGGTTGAGCCGTCGCCAGTTACTGTGACGATACCCGAGGCGAGCGCGACGTAGATGATGTCGGCGACCGCGCTTGTGCGGTAGAACTGCAGCCAATCGACGTCGGCACCGCTTGTTCCGCCATCTATTACGTCGACACCACCGTAGCTGTAGATGACGTCGGCGCCACCCTGGCTGTTCAGCGTGTCATTCCCGGTATCACCGATGAGCGAGGTGGTGTCGCCGTAGATGAAGTCCTGGCCATCGCTGCCGGTGATTTTATCGTTGCCGCCGCCGCCGAAGACCTCGATCCATTGCAAGTTGTTGGTGCCGGCTCCGGTTAGGTTGATAATGTCGTCGCCGGGGGCGGCAGACAGCTCCCCGAGGTATCCGTTAATGCCGTCGCCGTAGATCCTGAAAACGCCGTCACCGACGACGTTGATCGTGTCGTTGCCATCGCCGCCGTAAACGTAGTCAATCCCAAACTCACCTCCGTTTCTCGCGGTGTTGATCGTGTCGTCGCCGGCATTGCCATAAAGCTCATCATAGCCACCGGCCCCGTTGAGCGTGTCGTTAAAGATGGTCCCAGTTATTCTGAAATTGTCATTAAATAAGTACGGCCCAACCTCGGCAGTGACCGTCGTCACGACGCCGTTCAAATTGACGAAATTGGCTATCACATCGAAAAACAGTGGCCCGGTGAGTAGGGGATAATTCTTTTGGAACGTCGGCATGACGTAACTCCTCTAAAAACATAAATGTGCAACCGAAGCCGCTACGTGCGAACCGCAACCTCAAATAAACCTGAAATCATCCGAGCCGAGGTGGGCGAGGATGACGTTTTCAAAGATCAGCGGGCCGCCAAGTGTCGAATAGTCGAGGGTGAACGTGGCCATGTGGAAATCTCCTGGCTCAAGTGAATGCGTTTAAAAACAACGTGGCCGGAGTATTGGCGCACGCGGAAACCAAACCAAAGTCCGTCGACAGAGTAGCAATTTGCACGCCAACGTCTATCATCTGAATTGATGAGATGGACCCACCGGCTTTGTGAGCCTGTAAAAATATTCAATAATTACAATGCGTTACATGATTTTTTAGCGCTGCCTGGCATCGAAAATAAACTTGTCGCTCAGCGGATCATCGGTGTTGATATCCATATCCGCAAGATCGTCGCTGGTGGTCGGGGCAGCGGAATCCCGGCCGGGCATGCTGATCGAAATCCCCGGCAATGACCTTGTGGTCCAGCCGCGATCATAGACCTTATGTTCGACGGCCATGACCACCAGCCCAACAATGATGCCGGTAATGATGCCTTGCATGAGGGTCACGGGCGCTGCTCCAATGGCTCAGAATGCAATGGTTCTGGCGTGGCGCTTATGAACTGGTCATGAACCGGTTTAACGGCGCCTTCGGTAGGGTGACATGGGGCGGCATGGACAGGCCCGTGTGGCCTTGATAAACGGGATCAACTCACTGCAGAAACGAGATAATCATGCGGGCCTCTGTCATCGTTTTCCCCGGATCAAATTGTGATCGTGACGTCAAAGTTGCGATCGAACGCATCTCTGGCAAGCCCGTGTCGATGGTCTGGCATGGCGATGCGGCAGTGCCGGCTTCGGACTTAATCGTGCTGCCAGGCGGATTTTCCTACGGCGATTATCTGCGCTGCGGAGCTATGGCGGCACACTCGCCGATTATGCGTGACGTAATAAGCAAGGCCAAAGCCGGCACGCCAGTTCTTGGCATTTGCAACGGCTTCCAGATTTTATGCGAAAGCGGATTGCTGCCCGGCGTCTTGATGCGCAACGCTTCGCTCAAATTCATTTGCCGCGATGTGCATCTGCGCGTCGAAAATACAGCCACGCTGTACACGAAGACTTACGCGAAGGGCCAAGTGATCAAGGTTCCAATCGCGCATGCGGAAGGCAATTACTTCGCCGATACCGAAACGCTCGACCAACTTGAAGGCGAAGGCCGCGTCGTGTTCCGATATTCGGACGCCGCCGGCGTGGTGTCGCCCGCAACCTCGCCTAACGGCGCGCAGCGCAACATCGCTGGCATTTGCGATCCGACCGGCCGCATCCTCGGTATGATGCCTCACCCAGAGCGGCTCTATGAGTCCATTCTCGGCGGCACCGACGGGCGCCATATTTTCGACAGCGTGGTTGAAAGTCTCGCGGCCGCCTAACAGGCTGTCGCTCAACCGTCTGATGCCATTCGCGCCATTTCGGCAGCCTTGGGCTTTTCGCAATCAAACGGTGGGACCTCTGAGACGGCATCCAGCGCGCGGCGGACTTCAACGAAGTTGGCTTGAATTTCAGCGACAAGCTTGCCCGCCCGTTCCGTATCGCGCGCCTTGCCCGCCGTTTCGAGTGCGCGGCACAAACCCGACAGTGTGTGGGCACCGAGATTGGCACTTGATGACTTCAAGCTATGGGCAACTCGGGTCAGGGTCTCGAAGTCGAGGCTGGCCGCGGCGACGTTCAATTCGTTCAAGGCCAGAGGCGCATAGGCGACATAGGTCTTGACCAACCGCGCCAACAAATCCGGTCGCGCCTTTCTCAAAGTTTCAAGGACAGCCATTTCGATAGCCGCCGTGGGATTTGTTGCGGCCGCCGGTGCCACCGGAACCTCGACTGCGAGAGCTTTCAAGAACTCGGGCTGGGGCCTGGTCCGGTTCGGCAAACTCGTGTCAACGATCGATGTGTGTGATAACATCGAAGGTCCAGTTGCGCGGCCATGCCAACGATGGATCATAGTGGCGATATCTGATTCAGAGAACGGCTTGCTCAAATAGTCATTCATGCCGGCCTCAAAGCACTGAGCGCGGTCCTCGGCGTAGGCGTTGGCAGTGACGGCAAGGATAGGTTTTGCAGACAATTGATTTTCCGCTTCATAGGCGCGGATGCGGCGCGCCGCCGAGACACCGTCTATGATCGGCATCTGGCAGTCCATAAGCACTAGATCGAAGATCTCCGACTTGAAGAAAGACACTGCTTCTAGGCCATTGGAGGCGAGCGTATAAGTGCAGCCGAGCGAGCTCAAATACTCTTTGATGACTTCGATATTGACGGGGTTGTCCTCGGCCACAAGGATGTGCGCCTTGAGCTTCACTTGAACTGGTGTTCCGTTGTCTTCTAAAATATCGGCTGTCATCGCTTTGGAGTCAGGCTTCCAACCGGGATGGCGCGTGCCAGCGATTGCGCGCGCCGCCGCATCGACCATATCTTTGCGGCGGATTGGTTTGGTCAACACGGTCTCGATGCCGGCATCGCGGATCTCGTTGAGATTGCCGTGCCAGGTCATCGACGACAGGATCATAAGTTTGAGGCTTGCAAACGCTGGGTTGGCCTTGATGCGTTTCGCAAACTGCAAGCCGTTTTCATCCGGCATCATCATGTCAACAAGGGCCGCATGATAGGGTTTATTGGCAGCAAGAGCGTCTGCAAGCGCCGCGTCGGCTTCGGCGGTGGTGGCGACCGCCGTGACCGTTGAGCCGCAATCAGCCAAATATGCACACACGATTTCGCGGTTGCTTTCGCGGTCGTCGATGACCAGGATGCGCGCTCCGTCGAGGGCCGCATAGTCATCAGGCTTGATCGCAGGCTTGCCGGAACCATGCGCGAGCGGTAGGTCGAATGTGACTGTTGTCCCCTTGCCGAGTTCGCTTTCGAGTTCAATTTTGCCGCCCATGAGTTCGACAAGGTGGCGTGTGATTGAAAGCCCGAGCCCAGTGCCTCCGAACCGGCGGCTGATCGACGTCTCAGCCTGTGAGAATGGCTGGAATAATTTATCGCGCGTCTCCGCACTTATGCCGATGCCGGTGTCCCGCACGATAAAGCGGACCAGAGACCGACCAGCGCCGCTGGTGATCGCAGTTACGCGAATGCTGACTTCACCATGCTGAGTGAACTTCAACGCGTTGCCAGCAAGATTGAGTAGAATCTGCTTCAAGCGGCCGCTATCGCCAATGACTGACCCGGGCAGCGACGGCGCAACAAAGACTGATAGTGCAATGCCTTTGGCATCTGCCTGGGTCGTGAACAGGTCAAGCGTATGCTCGACGCTATCGCGCAAATCAAATTCGTGCTGGTCGAATTCAAGCTTGCCCGATTCAATGCGCGTCAAGTCCAGAATGTCGTTGATGATGGTCAGGAGCGATTTGGCGCTTTCATTGATGGTGCGCACAAGTTTCTTCTGACGGTTGTCGAGCGGAGTGCGCATCAACAGATCGGTCATGCCGAAGACGCCGTTCATCGGCGTGCGGATTTCGTGACTCATATTGGCCAGGAATTGCGATTTGGCCTGACTAGCATTTTTAGCGACCAGGCTGGCTTGCTGCAGTTCTTCCGTGCGGGTGGCGACTCGCAATTCCAGGGTGCGGTTCAGTTCGCGAAGTTCTTCACTACGGGCTTCAAGCAATTGGCTTTCTTTGCGGCCGCGGTAGATGAAGGTTGAAGCCAGGATGAGGAGGATTGCCAGAGCCAGCAAGAGGCCCTTCGACATTGATGTTGCGATATCATATCCTGGGCGGTCGCGTGTCCAGGTCAATAGGCCGACGTTGCCGCCACTAGCGCTTTTGAGATGGAGCGAGGCGACGGTTTGGGCGGGCGTTTTCTTGGCCCAGGCCAAACCATCAAAGCCGAAGCTTGCACCTAGGCGTGTGGTTTCAGCATCGCTGACCGACTGTATTGAAATCAATAAATATGGGACTTCTAGCAAAGCAATGTCCGGTTTGACATCGGGTTGGATTGTTGAAACGACTGCAATCGCAGGCGCGCCATTATAGGTGATCAAATCGGCAGCGGAGCGGTGTAAGACCGAGGCGTCACCTAGTTTGACCTGTGTGTTTTGCATCCAGAACGACCCGTCTTGGCTGCCAGTGTGATCCCGCACCGCGGTGATCTGCCGTGTCAAAGCATTGCGGAGGGCTTGAAAGGTTCTTGGATCTTTCGCGGCTTCATTCTCTCGTGCAAAGACTGGCTCATTGGTGTCTGACAGAACATAAGCTGCCGAATAGCCAAGTGTGTCGACAATGAAGTTGCCGATGTTGTCTTTCATCCACTCCGTGTTCTGGGCGCGTGTTTCCATATAGGCATCGGTCCAAATGGTTTCAGATTTCAACTCGCGCGATAGCGATGCGCCGTGTTGCTGTAAGACATTCTGGATCGTGACTTGCTGCCGCTCAAGCGTGCGACGGTCAGTTTCATGGGTGCTGACATAAACCGAGGCCGCAACGATGAAGATCGTCACAGCCGTCAATATCGTAACCGGCAGCACGAAAAACCGATTGATCCGGTCAGTTTGATTGAGGGTACTCATGGGAACTCAATTCGGCATGACAACAGAATGGTCGAGCGGCGCTTCGTTATGCGGGCTGTTTTTGCTGCAAAGCGGAGCTGATTTTCTCCGCCAAGATTGCTGTTGCGGCTGGCGTCAGTGTCCGGCTTGGTGAAAGAGTGGCAACGGGTGCGGCTTCGGAGTTGGCAAGTTCGACGCCACTCAGACGGCCTTTGGGGAGCGTCAGTTGAACGACATTGCCGCCTTCATTACTTTGGCGCACAGACAGTTGGCCCTGATGCACTTCTGCCAGAGACTTGGCGATCTTGATGCCAACATCGCGCGACGCATAAAGTTCGTTCTGGCGCAAAACGTCTTTTGCTGGCCGGGTCACTTCGGCTATCAATTCTGCGGAAATGGCAGGACCGAAGTCAGTGGCGCTGAAATTAAATTCTCCGTTGCGGGCGAAACCGGCATAGACGTCAATGGTTGAACCTCGAGGAGCCATCTTGACAGCATTGTCAATAACACTGCGAACGGCTTGGCTCAGTAAAGTCTGATCGGCCTTGATGTGCGCTTCAACAGGAATGTCAGATTTGATTTGCAAAGCGACGCCGCGCCGGTGGGCTTTGTCGTGGAACCCCAAGGTTGCGGTTTCGATGAAATCGGCGAGCGGGATGGTTTGCTCATTGAGATCCAGGCGGTCGCCGAGCGACGTGCCGAGGTCCATTAATTTCAATAAGGCTGCATTGAGTGTCTGCGCGGCGCTGCCCATATCGGCAATCATGTCTTTGTAGGATTGCGGTTCGAGCGGGCCATAGGCTTCGCGGCGGATCAACTCAGAAAACCCGAATATGGTTTTAACTGGCCGCATGAAATCTTGCGCAAGCGACCGCATGGTTTGGCTTTTGAGATCGCTCAGAAACGCCGAGGCTTGATTGGCTTCCCGCAGTTCGGCTTCGGATTGGCCGCTCCGGTAGACGAAATCAACGTGGTGGCGGAACAGCGGCCAGTTGAGGGGCTTGGTCAAAAACGAGGTGGCGCCGATTTCAAAGGCTTTTTCGATGGCCTCGGTATCATCGGATCCCGTAATGACAACGATCGGCGCATAGGCATTCAGGGCGCCTGCGCGCGTTTTCCGGATCACTTCAAGCCCGCCTGCGACCGGCATGGTCAAGTCGGCAATGATGATGTCGAAGCGGGTTTCGGCCAGCTTGTGCAGCGCTTGGCCGCCATCTTCCGCCAAAGTTACGAGATAACCGGCATCTTCCAGTGCTGCTGCTGCAACCTCACGGTAGACTGGATCGTCGTCAGCAACTAAACACGTTTTCTGCGCCCCGCTCACTCGGCACATCCCCTAAACAACTCTCTTACTTCGCTATATAATTTATCATGCAGCGTTTAGGGAGTGATAGACGATTTACCTAAACAAACTCTGACTACGATCTTCATGCAGACTAATGAGCACGTTGCGAGCACTTCGCGCCTGCAACGCCGAATTGCTGCGCTGCATTAAGGAATTTGCTTTTGGAGATCGAAATTGATGCCTAGGGTCGGCGTCGCGTTGGGTGCCCCCGGCGCCCGGTCCCGAAATGTCGGGCACACTGCAAGGCTTAAAGAAGCTTAAAGAGCCAAGCCAAGTCTAAGGAGGACACGATGGATAATACCGCCCCTCTGATCACGATGGCCACATTGCTGTCGTTCTGCTTTGTAGCCGCCGTAATTTTTGGCGTCGTTTGAAGTCACAATACTTTCACAATCGAGCGCAGGCCTCGGATACCGCGGCCTGCGTTATTATTTTTTGAGCATGTAGCCGATAATCGCCCCTGCCATAACGAGATATTGATCTGGTACTTGCCGCCAAGGGATTTGGGGCAGGAGCGTGGGCCCCCAGGTTGCGATGGCTGCGGCAGCAACGGCCCATATCAGCGCAAAGGTCAACGTCTGGCTTGACGGCTGACCGACGTCTTTAACAATCTGGGCGGCTATGATGCCGATCAGATAGACGACTACGGCGGCGATAACAGCAAAAATAAACAGTCTGAACTGGCCGAACTTGATCATGCTCATCAGCGCATTGGTGGCGAACCAGCCAACGGTAACTTGCAGCAACAGCAATACTAGGCGTCCTAACATCGCTTTCCTCCCCCAAAATAAATCCGGTTTGGCCCGGACCCTGCACCCGGACCCTGCACCCGGACCATGCGAACAGTAATTGTTTCTGGGAAAAATTGGAATGGCCCGTCTTTAACGGTTTGCTAACCATACCAATCGTAATGCGGTCCCAGGGTGTGTTTGAGTTCCTGGGGTTTTGTGATGCGTGCTCCGTTACCTTTTGCAATTTCTTTTGTGACGTCACTAATGGCCGCCGCCGCAATGGCAGGCTGCGCGACCGGGCAAGGTCCGGCCTATCTGACGACTGCAAGCCTGCCCACGCTGACCAAGCTGCAGCCGTTCGCGCCTGCATCGACGGCACGACTCCAGCGGCCTCAGCCGGTGCCAGCACAAGCGGTTTACACTCAGCCCAACAGCTCGCGAGCGGCCCCCGCTAGACCGCCGTTGGCTGCTGCGGGACTGGGGGTGGCCGGCCCGGATGGACCCATGGCGCCGCGCTACCGGTCGTATCAGTGGAATGGAAATCATGTCCGCATCCATGCTGGCGCTCAGTGGCGGCCGGACGCGCAAATAACTAGCGGTCCATCGCCAAATGCAATTCCCTCAGTGAGGCAGACTGCTCCCGCTGCTGCTCAGGGCCAATTGTCGTGGAAGGCATCGCCGCGGATAGCCGAAACGCATGCGCTATCGATGGCGCACGCGACGCACGTGTCCAGTGTCTCTCAGCCAAAACCGGTCCTGCCGCCCAATCAACCTTCTATCGAGCGCTGAATAATCCCTCCCCGGCGTGGAGGGGCGCGGATTAGTAACAGTTGTTCAAGTAATTTTTACTTCTGAAATCTGGTTCGTCAATTTGATCGAACGAAGTCCGACATGTTCCCGGCCGGCCCGCGACCCTTCTCGCGTTAGGCGCTGCACTACGGCGGACCTGACGGTTGTTGGCTGACGGTCTCTGCCGATTGCATTGAAGTGCCGGCAGCCGGATCTGTGTCTTCGATGACATCGCTTGGATCGTCGAAGCACGCCAACAAATGTGCGGCGCGCTGCGGCCCTGGCAGATGGCCGGCCCTGGTGCCGCGGCTGTTGCCGAACAACGGTGCGAATGCCAGCACTTCGTTACGCGTGAATAGTGCGCGGCCGCGGGCTTGTTTTATGGCCCAGCAATCAGCTTCATTCTCACTGCCAGTAGTCGGCGCCACAACGTGCCCTAGCGTGTGATGGCCGCACTCATGTAGATAGAAAAACAGCTGGAACTTGTCTGGCAATTCAGCCATGCGGGCGCGATCGATGGCGATGACCGGCATGCGGCTGATGATCATGGCGCGGGCGACATCGCCCAGATCTTGCATGTAATTCGCACGCACGGTCGATCCGCGGAAATCCTTGCAGGTCTGCTCGGCGCCGGCGATCACCGGCACAGGTTCGGGACCGGCTGCACGGACACCGTTGGCTGCGAAAACCATCGCAAACAGGGCTGCTATCAGCAATTTTCCCAAACCCATCACGTCACGCTCCAACCGAACCTGGGCGAGATATGCCGCCCGATCAGCCAAAGTTTAACGTTCGGCCGAAGCGCGGGGATTACTTTTATAGGCAAACTGCGAGAATTCTTATTACACGTTATATTTCAGGGTGTTGCGAATTCAACCTGGGCGCGTGTTAAGCAACCCCGGCTCGCAAAAGATCGTGAATATGAACAAGTCCGACCGGTTTACCCTTTTCGACCACGAACAAGGCGGTAATGCGCGACGCATTCAAAATCTCGATCGCTTGCGATGTCAGCATGCCCGGCGGGATCGTTTTTGGGTTGCGGGACATGATATCTTTGGCGTCCGCGTGCATCAGGCCAGCCCCCATATGGCGCCGCAAGTCGCCGTCAGTGACGACGCCGATCAGCTTACCCTTGGCGTCCACGACACCGAGACAGCCGAGGCTTTTGGCGGTCATGGTCAGGATCGCTTCGCTCATCGGCGTATTCTCGCGCGCCAACGGCAATCGATCGCCTTTTTGCATGGTGTCACTGACATATTTAAGGCTTGCGCCGAGCGATCCGCCAGGATGGATCATTTTGAAGTCGTGAGCGGTGAAGCCCTTGGCTTCGAGCAACGCAATCGCCAAGCAATCACCAAGCGCCAATTGCATCGTGGTCGAGGTCGTCGGCGCCAAGCCCATCGGGCAGGCTTCCTTTGCTTTCGGCATTTCCAAGACGACGTCCGACTGGCCACCGAGCGCCGAGCCAGCATTTGACGTGATCGAAATCAGCGGCACTGAAAAGCGCCTTGAATACGTGATGATTGGCTTCAATTCCACCGTTTCACCAGACCATGACAGCGCCAGGATCACATCATCGCGCATGATCATGCCGAGGTCACCGTGCGACGCTTCAGAGGGATGCACGAAAAACGCCGGCGATCCGGTTGAGGCAAATGTTGCCGCAATCTTCTGCCCGACATGGCCGCTTTTGCCGATGCCGGTGACAATCACGCGGCCACGCGCGCCTGCCAGCAACTCGACCGCCCGATTGAAGGCGCCGGACAGCTTGCCCTCAAGCACTTCGCGCAGTGCCCCAAGCCCCTCCGCCTCAAGCGCAAGAGTCCTAACCGCGCTTTTGGCAGCAGATGCCCCGGCCTTTGGTTTTTGTTTGAGAGGGGCCACGACGGCCCGCGCCACAGAGCTCATGTTTTAGGATCGCTCGCTGGTGTTGCGGTTAGCTGCTGACAATCGCACGAGTCCGTCGCTTGAGCCAGTCTGTGCCACCGTTAAACGCAGAGCATTTCAGTACCCTTAAACTCCCGTTAACCGGCTCATTTCAAGGTGGCGGGCGGTGATTGTCTGCGTCCGGGTCCATAGTCCAAGGCGCATACGTGCTGAAAACCGAAAAATGTCGCTTGTTTTTCATTGGGGTAGCGGTTGCGACCCTGGTCTCGCTGGTGCTTGCCCCGAGCCGTGCCAATGCCCAAACCGGACCTGACCCACAGGCCAAACCGGTGCCGGGTCTGACGCTACCAGGCACTTCGGGCCGTTCTGGTCAGGCGACACGCAAACTTCCGAACGAAATTTCAGACGGCGGCGAAGCTTTGGCCGACGACCGGCCGGTCATTCCGGCCAACGACCCATCGCAAGACCCAATTGATCCGTTGGACGAAAACAATGCAGCGCTGCCAGCCGGCCAACGTGGCGCCATTATCGACGGTGACCCCAATGCGGCCGAACCAACGCAGCCGGTCGACGGCGTCCTCGACACACCACAAGACACAGGACCGGTTGATGGCGTTGATCCCGTGGCCGTCGACTTGCGTGACACCCAAGACCGTGATTTGTTCTCGCTGACACCTTCGACAGAAAATCCGGCCGGCTATGATCCGCTGTTATTCCAGACCGAAGACCTCGATCCGATTGCGCGCGGCGGCGACCGCCGTGTCGAGCGTTTGTTCAAGAATGAACCTTATGATCCGATCGGCTATCGCCTCGGCAGCTTTGTTTATTTTCCGGAAGCTGAATTGTCCGGCGTTGCAACCAACAACGTCTTGCGGTCGAGTATCATCGATTCAAGCGACACCTACATCGATCTCACAACCAACTCGCGCCTGGTTTCAAATTGGAACCAGCACGCGCTCGAATTGCGATCGCGCGGTCAGCTGAACTTCCACGACAACTTCCCGTCGGAAGACGACAAGGGCTATAAACTCGAGGCGCTCGGCCGCTTAGACATAGCCAAACGGACAAACCTGCAGGCGTCGATCTCTCATGACGTGCGCCAGGAAGGCCGCGGCGCGATTGATGCGACGACCAGCGGCAATCGTCCGGACGTGACAACAGATGAAGCGCGAGCCGCTCTCAATCACCGCTTCAACCGGCTTTCGTTGCAATTGCGCGGCACGGCAACCGGCGTCGCATTTTCCCCAGTGACGACACTCGGCATCACGACACCCAACACGGATCGTAATTCGGTTGTTACGGCTGAAGCCGTGCGAGCTAAGTGGGAATTCAAACCATCGTTCTCAGTATTTACCGAAGTCGAATTGGATCAACGCCGCTTTGAGGTCGCCCCGCTTAGTGATGGCATCTTGCGCGACTCGGACGGCGTCTATTCGCGCACCGGTATCGATTTCGGATCCACCAGCCAAACGTTACGCGGGGAAGTCAGCCTCGGCGTTGGCCGTCAAACGCCGGACAATCAGAAGTTATCAGACACTACGGCGTTTTTGGTCGATGGTGATCTAGCGTGGCGTTTGAGTGATTTAACGTCGGTGTTGCTCACGGCGCAGACTGATATTTTCGATACCACGACGGCCAATACGGCGTTTGCTACCTCGCACACCACCGGCGTTGAACTTCGCCACAAGTTCCGCGAGTATCTGATCGGCTCGGCTGGCTTTACCTATACGGCCCGCTCCTATCAGGATATTCCGCTCGAGGAAAGCGAAGGCCGCACCCTTGTTGGTCTTGAATATTATGCCAGCCGCGATATCATTCTGTTCGGCCGCTATCAGCACATCGCTTTCGACAGCACAGAATTAAATGGCAGCTATGATGCCGACGATGTCCGCGTCGGCGTGCGGGTCAGGCATTAAATTGTGCGCGAAATGCGCTCGGCCTCAATACGCGTTCTCAGTTTTGAGCAACGCGCCCGGCGTACGCAGCAGGATGTAAATGTCGAGCAGCAGTGACCAGTTTTCAATGTAATACAAGTCATGTTCGACGCGCTTTTCGATTTTCTCTGGCGTGTCGGTTTCGCCGCGCCAGCCGTTGATTTGCGCCCATCCGGTAATACCGGGCTTGACCTTGTGGCGGGCGAAATAGCCGTCGACGACATCGTCGTAATGCCGCTCGGCGGCTTTAGCTTCCAGCGCGTGGGGCCGCGGGCCGACAAGAGAGAGATCGCCGCTCAGAACATTGAACAACTGCGGCAACTCATCGAGGCTCGACTTGCGAATGAAACGGCCAACGCGGGTCACGCGCAGGTCGTTGCGGGTCACCAGCTTTGACGCAGTCACGTCGGCGCTGCTGTCATACATCGAGCGGAACTTCCAAACCTCGATCAGTTCGTTGTTGAAGCCATAGCGCTTCTGCCGGAACATGACCGGGCCCGGGCTTTCAAATTTTACGGCTGCAGCGATAACGGCCATGACAGGCGCCAAAGCGATGAGGGCGACGCCGGCAACGATTTTGTCGAACAGCCACTTGAGCAGCGTACCCCAACCGGCCAGCGGCTGGTCAAAAAGGTCGATCATGGCGACTGCGCCGATATGGCTGTAGGTGCGTGGCGAAAACCGGATTGCAGTTGCTTTGGCTGGCAGTTTGACGTCAGCCGGAAGTACCGCCAATTGACGGACGACTTCGGCAAGCCGCATTTCGCCAGCGATTGGCAACGACACGATGACCAGATCAATGCGCGTCGTCCGGCAGAACTGGATCAGATCGGTTAAGCCGCCGAGCACCGGATAGCCGCTTAAGGATCCCGTTGCGCGCGGCATGCTGCGATCGTCGAAGATGCCGGCGATGCGAATATCGATGCCGGGGTCGTCTTCAAAGTGCCGGATCATGTCGACGGTGACCGGGCCGGCGCCATAGATTACAGCTCGCCGGTTCAAGCGGCCGTCTTCAGCCCAGCGGCGCACTTGATAGGCAAGCATCAGCCGTTCGAAGGCAACCGCAACGAAACTGACCACGAACCACAACCCGAGCCAGCCGCGCGAAATTTCAGCGCCATATTTGAAGAAGAACAATCCCGTTTCGAGAACGCCAAAGGCCATCAGCCAACTGGCTAACAATCCCGGCAAGCCGGCGGCAAAGTTTGAAAATGCGCTGGGTGCATAGCGTCCGAAGGCGTCCAATGCCGCCATTGCGGCAAAGCTGGTCAAGGTCATGGCCAGCAGATAGTCGCCGCTCCAGGCAGCGCCAGGCTCTTGGACATAAAAGTGGGCGATGATGAACCCAGTGAGCAGCGTCAAGAGAACGTCTGTGAGGCGAACTAAACCGCCCAAAACGCGCGGTGTGATAAAGCTGGTGCGCTGATTGCGGCCGTCATCGCGCAGCCGCAACAGCAGCTCTGCTTCCGAAGAAGCAGCGATCAGGTTCGCTGGCTTGCCATGCATGAACGTCGGCCTCAGTAGGCTCAGAGGATCTCTGAACCGGGGAGGAAGCACGCACCGTGCCATTAACCACCGACGCTAGCAGTTGTTGGCGCACTGGGAACTTGTTCGTTAATTTTTTGTAAACGGGATCGGGCGCAAACGTCAACCCTGCGGCACTGAAAGGCAGTTCCGCCGCTTAGAGTGAAGTCGTCCTGGAAAGTCTGCGCGCTAAACGCTCTGATAAAAATCTAGAACGGAACTGGTCATCGCCGCGACCGTGAACCGGCGGCCGACGTGGGCTTTGAGGCGCTCGGCTTTCGCCTTGGCCGTATCGGGATCAGCCAACACGGCCGTTAACGCCGCGGCCAGAGCGTCGCTGTCTCCAGCCGCGATCAAACTTGTATCCGTGCCGTCTACGATTTCTGGAATGCCGCCAACGTTGGTCGATACCAACGGGATGCCGGTCGCGCCCGCTTCTAAGACGACGTAGGGGAAACTCTCTTTACGGGATGGCACTGCGAGACAGCGTCCGAGTTGGAACGCCTGGTTGGCCGGCATGGCGCCTGCGAAATTCACAGATCCATTCAGCCCGAGGGCCATGGCCTGGGATTTAAGCCCAACATCTGCCGGGCCAGAGCCTACGATGACGGCGGTGATGGGCCTGGATGCTGAAATCTTTTTCAAGGCCTCTAGCAGCACGTCGACGCCTTTGATATCGCGCAGTTCACCAATGTAGAGCACGTCGGCCGCGTTTGAGTTGGGGGCGTGATCTTTAAAGTCCGCCGGTCCAAGCCCGTTTGGCACCACGCGCACAGGGATGCCCTTGGAGCCCACTCGTTCTTCGAAAACGCGGCGGGCGAAGTCGCTTTCGAAAATCAAGCCGCTGGTCAATCGCGTCAGAACATTTTCGGCCTGGAGATAGACGCGCCCTTCTAAGCTGTCTGGCCTGTAGTTGAGACTGCCGCCGTGCGGTGTGTAGAAGCTTTTGACCAATTGTCCTTTGCCTCGCAACGTGCGGCTGGCAAGGCGGGCGTAGGCGCCGCCTTTAGCGCCATGGCCGTGCAAAATCTGGACGTCCGTATCGCGGGCGAATGCTGCAACACTGCTGACGGCGACGAGGTCGCCAATACCGGGTTTGCGGCTCATTGGGACCAGTTTGAGCCCGAGCGTCAGGCGCGGCTCAATCGCCCGGAAACGCTGCATCGTCAGGCCATCGCTGGCGGTGCTGTCAGCCAAGATGCCGACATCATGGCCGCGCGCCGCTTGCTCACCGGCAAGGTCCAACACATGGCGAAATAGCCCACCGACAGGGGCGCGCATACAATGGAGAATTCGAAGCTTAGCCGTCACGTTTATCGCAACCCTTGAGCGGAGCGCGGGCGGCCGCGCTGAGGTTGGTGATGATCAGAAGAACCGTTCGTGGACGAATACGGTGTCGCCCGGCAACAGCACGTAGTCGCCAGGCGCTTCGATTTGCTCGACAAAGCCGTTGTTACGGCGCGTGATGCGATAGCTGCGCATGCTGGCGCGTTCCGAATGCCCGCCAGCAATGGCGATGGCGGTTTCGATGGTCATGCCAGAGACGTAGGGATATTGGCCCGCGGTCTTAACTTCGCCAAGGATGAAGAACGGGCGGTTCTGTATCACGTCGACGGTCACTTGCGGGTCGCGCACGTATTCTGTGCCGAGGCGCGAGCGAATACTGCCGGCCAAGTCCTTGATGGTATTGCCGCGCGCAGCTACCGAGCCGATCAAGGGCACGGTAATCGTGCCGTCGTGATCAACGGTATAGCTGCGTGACAAGTTCGGCTGGCCGTAAACGAAAATGCGGAGACGGTCGCCGGTATCGAGTAAATAGGGGCCGTCGGTTTCGGCGACCGCGCGGGGGCCTTCGGCAGGCGCGAAACCCGGAGGCGCGTCGGCGGGCATACCGAATGTTGTTTGAGCGGCGGTGTGCACGACGGGTGCTTCGACGGCGGCAAGTGTGCCATCGGCCACTGGACCTGCGTCCGGCATTGGGTCGCCAGCGAAGATCGGGGCGTCGCTAAAGATCGAAGCGCCAATGCCGTTCATGGAACCATTGTCGGCACAGCCCGGCAACAAAGCGACCAGGGCAACGCCAATTAGGACACGCCATCGATTAAGCCGGCCGTTGGACATGGATAGAGTTCCGCTCACAAACATAGTTCACTTGGAACCATACCGGGGCCGGGTTAAGAAAACCTGACCGGGCGTTTCGTTGCGGGACAGGGCTTGGGCACAGTTAAGGGTTTCGTTACGGTTCGCCGGTCTAATCCGGCACAACCATTAATCCGCTTGGGTGAGTCGTTTATGCGCTCTGGGTCTGCCGCTTCTGCCGATATGACTGACGACGGCGACGTGCTGCGTTATGCGCTTCGCCGTTTGCCGCGGCTGTTGTTGCTGTCCGCGGCTGTGGGAGCCTTAGCCTATCTCATTTCGTCGATGATCGCTCCAAGCTATGTTTCGGAGGCGCAGCTTTCTATTCTGGCCAAAGGTGGCTCGAACCCATTTGGTAAAGCCGATGGCCAAGACAATGTGACGGTACGCATGGACAAGGAAGCCGTGAACACACACGTTCGCGCGCTGTTGTCGCCGGATCTGGCCCGAACAATTGCTAAAGAGATGGATCTCGCCAGCAAGGTCGAGTTCAATAGCAAGCTTGGTTCAGTTGACAAGCTGTCGGGTCTGCTTCGCGTCGCCGGCATTGGCGCGCCGCGGGCTGGTGAAACTGAAGAAGACCAAGTGCTGTCGCAATACTTCCGGCGGCTCGAAGTTTATACGCCCAAGGAAAGCCGCCTGATCGGCGTGCGGTTCACGTCCACTGATCCAGAATTGGCAGCAATAATCGCGAATAAGCTGTCAGAAACATATCGCAACTCGCTGGCCGATCAGACTCAAACAGAAATTTCTGAAGTCCAGAAAGTTCTAGAGCCGAAGATTGCAGCACTCAAGGGTGAAGTTTCCAAAGCCGAACGTGAGATCGAAGCGTTCCGCGGCAAATCAGATATTTTTAGCGGCGGCCAGACATCTCCTGGTCTCAACAATCAGCAGCTGATTGAATTGACGGCTGAGTTGAGCAGGGTCAAAGCAGAGCGCAGCGAGGCCGATGCCCGCTCCAGGTCATCACATGACCTATTGAAGGCCGGCAGTGCGGATGCGCTGCCTGATGTTCAGAAATCGCCGCTGATATCTAATCTCGTGCAGCAACGCGTGACTCTTGAACGGCGAATTTCTGAGAATGCCGTCGCTAACTTACCCGGCCATCCTGTCAGCAAGAAGCTGCAAGCAGAGCTTGAAGGGTTGCGCAAGCAGATCGGCGCCGAGATCGCAAAAGTTATTGATGGCATCGACAAGGAAGCCAAAGTTGCGGCCTTGCGCGAGGAGAGTGTCAGTAAACGTCTCAAGGAGATGAAGGACAGCGTCGTCATCAAGGGGCCGAACGAGGCCGACCTCAGAACGCTCGAAGCCAGCGCTAAAAACAAGCGCGCCGAGCTTGACCGTCTTGAAACCCAGTTTGAATCGAACCGTATAAAAGCTGACAGCAAATCTGTTGGAGTTGAAGCCCAGATCGTGACCAAGGCGCAGCCGTCAAGTGTGCCGGTGTCGCCGAACAAAATCGCCAATGCCCTTTTCGCCACAACCGCGACGCTGCTTCTCGCCCTCGCTCTCGTTGTGACCAAAGGGCTTATCGCCGGTGCGCGGCGTCAAAACGCACCGGCGTCCTATTCTGATCCGGCCTCGCTGCGCGAATATCCAAACCGGCGCCGGTCAGATCCATCGATGACTGCTGCGGCTGCAACGGCCACACTTGCTGGCGCCCCTGCTGCAGTCGCGATTGACCCCGCACCCAGGCTGCCAACTCCTGCGGCCATACCGGAACCTGTTACAGGCAAGGACCACTCGCTGCTCAAGAAGCCATCGCCGTCACTGGATGAAGTTGTCCAGCGCCTGCATCGCAAGGCTGCTGGTCCGCTTGGTTTTCGCACGCTCATCGCTGGCGACGCGCCGGCGATCAACGAGGGTCCTGAAGCGCTGGCGCTTGCAAAAGCGCTGGCTGTAAAAGGCAAAGCCGTATTGCTGCTCGATTGGGCGCCGCGCGGCAAAAGTATTGTCGGCGGATTGGGACTTAAGGTCGAGCCCGGTTTGACTGGACTGTTGGATGGGCGTTCGACATTTGAAGATACGATCCGCGCCGTGCCGGGTAGCGATATCCATATCATTACCGCTGGTGCGCCGTTGTCGAATCCGGCCGGCTTAGAAGACGCGCAAAAACTCAACATGTTACTCGATGCACTTGATGAGGCTTACGATCACATCGTTGTCGCGTGCCCGTTTGAAGATGCGCGCCACCTATTTGAGGCGACCGAAGGCCGCTTCGACGCGGGTTTGACGATTTCCGAAGCCAAGCGGCGGACGTCCGCTCTGGATGACAGCGGTGAAATGTTCCTCGGCTTTGAGGTCACCGACATCGAACTGGCAACTCTGGAACGAGCAGCTTCAAAGCCTGATGTGACACAGCGCATCCAGCGCCCGGCCCTACCCGGCGATCGCATCAAAGCCGCCAGGTTGTAACGGTATCGCGACTTTTGCCATAGCGCACTTGCAAGACGGGCGCTAACGTGCGCGCGCTGACTGTTCAACTGCGCAATGAGGACGGCATGGCTGAAACACGAGTGGCTCTAGTCTCGGGTGGCAATCGCGGGATTGGACTTGAGATCGTGCGGCAGTTATCGCGGCTTGGCGTGATCGTGGTGCTTGGATCGCGCTCGCTCGAAAAGGGGGAGGCGGCAGCCAGCTCTTTGGCCACCGAAGGGCTTGATGTTGCGGTCGTCGCCCTTGATGTCGAGGATCCTGACAGTCCGGCGCGCTGTGCTGCAGACGTCGCCAGATTATTCGGTCGCTGCGATATCCTGGTCAACAATGCTGGAGTGCTGCTCGACGGTCCGGGCGGGTTTGACTCGTCGCTATTTGAATTAACGTCTGATACGGCGCGGCGCACGTTTGAAACCAATGTGATCGGGCCCGCGCGTTTGACGCAAGCCATCGTGCCAATGATGCGCACCAACGGTTACGGCCGTATCGTGAATATGTCGTCGGGCGCTGGCCAACTGGCAGAAATGGGCAAAGGTTTTCCAGCTTACCGGATGTCCAAGTCAGCATTGAATGCGCTGACCAAGGTCACGGCCAACGAGCTCGCCGGCTCAAACATTAAGTGTAATGCTGTGTGCCCAGGCTGGGTACGAACCGATATGGGTGGCGCAAGTGCTGAACGCAGTGTTGAGCAAGGTGCTGAAACGCCGGTGTGGCTTGCAACTTTGGAAGACAACGGACCGACAGGCGGGTTCTTCCGAGATAAGAAGCCGATTGCGTGGTAGGCCTTGTCGAAATTAAAGCCCGTTGACGAGGTTGCCGATCATCAGAGTGACGTAGGCGGTGATGCCGAGCCAGAATTCTTGATGCGGCAGGTAGCGCGGGACAGGGAAAAACCCAAGCTTGGTGATAAGCGCCAGCGATGCCAGCACGAACGAGATCAAGAAAATAATGATCGTTGGCGGATTGAGCCTCATTACAACACCGTCCCCAAGCCGCGGCCCCGTTGGCCGCTGGGCGTACTATCGCGCGCTCAACGTCCCGGCGCAATATGGGAAATCGAGCCACAATTGTAATTGATAGATTGAGTTTACAAAGTCCGGCCAGCCGGGGCTGACGGTTCAACGTCAAGCCGCATGGTATGGAGTGTGCCGCCGGATTCGTCTTGGGCCTGTACCCAAAGCTGTTTGGCGGTTGTGCTGCCGACCTCAATCCGGGTCACGTCAGGCTTGCGCTCTTGTACGGCGACCACTTTTAGCTGTTTGCGCGCGGCGCCCGTGCCCACCACAAACCGATCGCCAACGCCGAGTGGTGTCGACCATACCACCCGCTCTAAGGACTGACCGTTCGCTTCAGCGTCATCTGCGGCCTGCTGTAGCCAAAACTCTTCGCTACCGGCAACGGCCACGGCTGTCTTGGATGTGGTTGGTTGTGACTGAATGGTGCCAGGAACCATGACGCGATTGAAGGCGGACTCAATCAGGCGATCTGAATTGACCGATAGCATTAAACTGCCAGAAAATGCGACAGCGGAGAGACTTAAAGCGATGCTGGTGCGGCGATCCGATGCGAACAAAAAGCTCATGGTATCCACTCCGTTCCGCCCGCTACCCTCAGCCGAGGCGGCTTATACCTAGTGACGTAATTTACGAAGTCAACACATGCAATGGACCACGCTTAACCGTAAAATCATGCTTATTTGCGGCCGGCACGGCTGTAGGCGCGGGAAAGATGGCGGAAAAACGCAGCGTTGAAGGCGAACAGCAGCGAGAAAACCAGCGCCAACATTGCAACCGGGTGGATGGAAGGATCCGCCAACAGCAACCTTGAAGGGTTGGTTTCGGCCAAGTTCAGTGTCGCGGCCAGTGCACCTGAGCCGGAAGTTAAGGTCGAGCCGAGCGCGAAAAGGCCAAATCCAGCCAGAGCGTCAGTGACGAAACGACGAATATGAACGCTTTTACGGGTGGCCAGTGTCTCGGTGGACGAGTGCACAATGTGGGTCATGGCGATCAGTCTCCCTCTGAAGCGAATCTGTATTCGCTCTGAGGAACAATTCACTGGCCAGGTGTGGCGTCGCTTGGATGGTAATGTGGCGAACTCGGGGTGTTTCCCTAAACAGTCATTCATGTTGCTGTTGGGCCACTGCGCTGCACACACCGGTTTTCGTTGCCGTCATTGCCTATGCCGCGCTGATTTGGCCGTATAAGATTGGGCTTTTTAGCAATTGAATTCAGAAACACGCGGGCTTAGCTTCCGGCCGCTTCGCTGCTGCAATGCAGCATAACCGAATTGGCGTTTCAGTTCAGCGACACAGTCCAAGGCACCACTGACATGGGTTTTTTTGCCGACAGTCTCAATCGCATTCAGCCGTCTGCGACCATTGCCGTGTCGATGAAGGCGCGGCAGTTAAAGGCGGCTGGCCGCGATATCATTTCGCTTTCGGCCGGCGAGCCGGATTTCGATACGCCGCAGAACATCAAGGATGCCGCCAAGCGAGCCATTGACGAAGGCAAGACCAAGTATACTGACGTCGACGGCATCGCTGAATTGAAGGCTGCGATCTCGGCCAAGTTCAAGCGCGACAACCGCCTCGACTATAAGACATCGCAGGTGTCGGTCGGCACCGGTGGCAAGCAGGTGCTCTACAACGCGTTGTTGGCGACGTTAAACACAGGCGATGAAGTCGTCATACCGGCGCCGTGCTGGGTGTCGTATGCCGATATCGTGCTGCTCGGCGGTGGTACGCCGGTGTTTGCCGAAACCAAGATTGAGCATGGCTATCGATTAAAGCCAGACGTGCTGGACAAGGCCATCACCGCCAAGACCAAGTGGTTTATTTTCAATTCGCCGTCGAACCCGACAGGAGCCGCCTATTCGCGCGCCGAACTCAAGGCGTTGACCGACGTGCTGATGCTGCCGAAGAACAGGCATGTCTGGGTCCTGACCGACGACATGTACGAGCACTTGCTCTATGACGGTCACACGTTCTGCACGCCAGCTGAAGTCGAGCCTGGTCTTTATGAGCGCACGCTGACCATGAACGGCCTGTCGAAGGCCTATTGCATGACCGGCTGGCGCATGGGCTATGCGGCAGGACCAGAGCCGCTCATCAAAGCCATGAGCAAGCTGCAGTCGCAGTCAACTTCCAACCCATCATCGATCACGCAGTGGGCATCGGTTGAAGCGCTGAACGGCCCGCAAGATTTCATCGCCCGCAATAACAAAGTGTTCGTCGAGCGCCGCGATTTGGTGGTGTCGATGCTGAACCAAGCCGAGGGCTTGAAGTGTCCGAAGCCTGAAGGCGCGTTTTACGTCTATCCGAGTTGCGCAACAGCTATCGGCAAAACGTCGGCCAAGGGCGCAACGATCAAGTCCGATGAGGATTTCGTCACTGCGCTATTGGAAGAAGAAGGCGTTGCCTGTGTGCATGGCGCAGCCTTTGCCGGCTCACCTTCATTCCGCATTTCCTACGCGACTTCCACCGAGGCCTTGAAAGATGCCTGCACGCGCATCCAACGCTTCTGCGGGAATTTGAAGTAGAGGGGAATTATTCCACCGGCACCAGCAGTAGCGCGCGGCCTTCGCCGTTCGGATCGCCGATCGGCAACAAGGGACCAGGAAGTTTACGGCGCTTGCGTTTTGCGAGCGTCAAGGCTTCTTTCGCGTCAGATAGAATTTGTTTTTCGCGGGCCTCTTTATTGACCGAAAACGTTGGCCAGTCGCCGAGTTGTGTAAATCGGTTGCGCTCATAGTCCGCGTTGATGCCCAGTGGCCGGAAGCCCGGCTCGGAACAGATGCCAAGCAACGTCTCGATACCGGCGCTATTAACGCGCAGCTGAAACGGTGCATTGGCCATAGGAATGCTGACCGGCGTGCCTGAGTTCAATTGATTGTTGGGTTGGAAGTCGTTCGGGAACAGCACGGTTGCGAAATCTTCGCTATCGATGCCGATCAAGGTCAAGTCACATGCAGCGTCGGCAGACACACCGATTGTGATCAAGTCTCCAGCTTTATAGACCGTCTTGTCGGTGCTGATGGTCAGGTTTGCAGGTGCAAATTGCCTTGGCCGCAATGGCTCATTGGCAGCAGTGTTGGCCGCATTTTGCGCAACTGAGGCAGGATCAGATTTCACAGAGCCAGGCGTTACTGTAGCCGGCTTCTTGCTGGGCGCCACTTGATTGGACCGCTGATTTTTCTTTGCAGATTTTTTGGCTTCGGCAGCGCTCCAGTCTCTCGGAGCCACCACCGGTGTGACAATCAACAGCCCGAGAGCGAGCGCGACTAACGATACGTACCGCAAACAATAACCCTCTTTGCTTTTCTCTCACGCGTCAAAGCCTGATGCGTGCCGCGCTGCTTCAGAACCCACGCCAGCATTTTAACTCAAGCGCCAACCGTTTGCCTATACCAAGCGGGCCACAGCGTGCCCAGTCAGGCTGTTTGTTCCACCACGCTCAGCGGTTTTATCAGTTCTTCGATGCGTAGCGATCGAGCGCGCGTTTGGTGGCGGTGTCGAAAACCCCATTCGAACGGCCCTGATAGTAACCGAGTGCTGACAATTCACGCTGCACACTGAGACGCAACGGCAGGCTGAGTTTGTTCGGTGTGTCGAGCATTGTGTTGCGTGTTTTGACGTCCGCGGCTCTTATTGCGCGCAGGAAATGATTGGCAGCCGCGGCCGGATCGCGGCGCACACCGCGGCCGGTGTCGTAAAGTGCCGCCAGTTCGCGCAGAGCGCCTGCATGGCCTTGCGCCGCTGACACGTTCAACAACCGCACAGCTTCGACAAGATCAAGCCTGCCACCTTCGCCCTTCAAATTCATGAGTGCGAGATTGTAGGCGGCGCGGGGTTGATTGCGTTCGGCCGCCGTCAAATACCAGCGCCGGGCTTCAACCGGATCGCGGACGGCACCTTTACCGGAGGCAAACAGGTATCCCAACGAGCACATGGCATTGGTGTCGCCACGATCCGCCGCCATCCGGTAGAGCCGGAATGCTTCTGCAAGGTCAGGGCTAGTGCCTTCTCCATATTCGTACATGGTGCCGAGCGAACTCATGGCGCCGGCATGGCCTGCGTTGGCAGCGGCACGG
Source organism: Hyphomicrobium sp. (assembly GCA_031380225.1). Taxonomy (GTDB): domain Bacteria; phylum Pseudomonadota; class Alphaproteobacteria; order Rhizobiales; family Hyphomicrobiaceae; genus JANNFX01. Next base: position 19,762 of record JANNFX010000173.1, on the reverse strand, counting down.
TACCATTGAAAGGCTTGAGCGATGTTGCGAACTTGGCCACGGCCTTTGTCATAGGCGCGCCCGACTGCGAACATGGCGGTGGGGAGTCCAAGATTTGCCGACTTGGTGTAAAGCGATGCAGCGGTCATGATGTCGGCTGTCGTTGCCGACGGGCCATCTAGTTTCAGCGCCTCTTCATAGAACGTTTCGGCTGCATTGTTGTCGGGCAGCGACGCCGTTTCAGTGATCACCCAAGAATAGGGCGAAGGCTCAGGCTTTTTGAGTTTATCAAGCCTGATGCTTGCCAGTTCTGAAAACGGACTGGTGGGATATTGCTCGACAAAGCGTTGGAGATCGGTTGGGTCGGTGCTGGCCTTGATCGCATCCCAGGCCGCGAATTCCAGCAGCCGCTGGTCTTGTGCGGGTGGCGGAACGCTCGGCTCACGTTGTGTGATTTCTGGCGGCGATGTTTTGATGCGGAAGTAGAATTCTCCTGTAAGAGACGAATGCTCCCATGGCGTCTGCCGGCCTTTGGTCACTTCGAGCACCTTACGTCGGGCACGACGGAACACTTCTTCGAGCGCCGCACCTTCTGCCGGGATCGCTTCGGCAAGGGCGGCTGTGTAGGGGCTGTTGTCGCCGGTACCATCGAGCGCGACGCGGCCCGGCGCCGTCGCATAGGCGATCATGGTTCCCGCCGGCGCGCTGACTTCGGCCAATCCGCTCGCGCCGGAGCGGGTGCGTGAAGCAAACGGATTGTCACGGCAGGCATCAAGGATAGCGAGGTTCAAACCGCTGTTGGCGCGCTCCATAGTTTTTAAAACTTCGGAGAGATTGACGCCATTCAGCGCCACTTCTTCGAGATCGCGAATATCAGCGCCAACCGGGACCAGATAGTTTTCACCGTCAACTTGAACACCATGTCCAGCATAGTAAAACACGGCAACTGAATCCGGCTGAGACAACTTGCGACCAAATTCGAGCACGGCCGATTTCATTTCCGCCTGAGTGCCGTCAATAACGGTGGTGACGTCGAAGCCGACCGATTTCAGAGTGTCAGAAATCAGCGCCGCATCGCGTTTCGGATTTGTGAGCGGCCGAACAGCATAGCCGCTGTTGCCAATCACAAGTGCAGATCGGGTCTCGGCGCGCGCTACCGGTGACAGTGCCGATGCTAAGGCGGCGATAGCCAACCACAGGCCCCCCGAACGAAGGCGAATGTCGCGCGTAGCTGGCATGGACGTCCTGAGTTGTTGTGGACCGAATCGTGGATGACATTAGGGCCCGGACCAGCGGCCCGGAAGCCTGGCTGCGGCCTCATCCCCAGTTCCATGACCGGTTCCGTAACCGTCTGGGAGAAATGAACTTCCGGTCTTCAAAAACGACGCTATGAGTGGGATTGGGCCGGGCGAGACCGGCTTTGGCGATTAACGAAAGACCTGTTTATTGTGCTGCGTCAGGGCGGTAGAATTTTGATCGATCAACTCGCTGCCCAAGGCGTGGCGCGCGTGTTCATGGTGCCGGGCGAAAGTTTTTTGCCGGCCCTCGATGCTCTCTATGATCATGCCGGGGTGACCGGCATTGTCTGCCGCCATGAGGGTGGCGCCGCGATGGCGGCTGAAGCAACAGCCAAACTTGATGGCCGTCCAGGCGTTGCGTTTGTGACCCGCGGACCTGGTGCCACGAATGCGGCGAGCGGCGTCTACATTGCCCACCAAGACGAGACCCCGTTGATTTTGCTCGTTGGCTTGCCGCCTTCGCGTCTCCTAGACCGGCAGCCATTTCAGGATATCGACCTCGGCAAATTATTTTCGGGATTGTCGAAGTGGACGCACGTTGTCCGCGATGTTGGTTCGTTGCCAGAGGTAACAGCAAAGGCATTCACCGTCGCACTATCCGATTGTCCGGGGCCGGTTGTGATCGGCGTACCGCAAGATGTGCTCGAAGCCAATGCGGACGTCGATGACTGTCAGCGCGCAGAGCCGGTCGCTGCCGGTCCCACGCGCGAAGCGTTGGCGATCATTGAAGGCGCATTTGAGCACGCCCAACGGCCGCTGTTGATCGTCGGCGGTTCCGGCTGGACGCCGCCGGTCAAATCTCAGATCGAAGCCTTTGCCATGCGCTTCGATATTCCGGTCGCCGCCGCGTTCCGGTGTCAGGACTACTTCGATAACGACCACCCGCAGTACATCGGCCATCTCGGTTTTGGCCGCGATCCAATGCTCGATGCCATGGTTCGGGATGCTGATCTCTTGATCATAGCGGGCGCGCCGTTGGGCGAAGTTGTGACAGCGGGGCATACCGTGATTGCCTGTCCAGATCCAACCCAGGCTCTGGTGCATGTCCGGCCATCCGCTGCCGAAATCGGTACGCTGCACCGGACCCGATTGGGCATCGTTTCAACGGCCGAGAATTTTGCCGCCGGTTTACGCACGATTGAACCGCCGCAATCCAAGCCATGGCGTGGGCTACGCCGCGATGCGCGCAATGCGTATTTGAAATCCCGCCAACTGCTGACTGTTGATGACGGGCGAACGCAAGCCGGCGTTGCTCTCGATACGGTCGTCAATCACGTCTTTAGAGTGCTGCCGCGCGACGCTATAATTACCAATGGCGCCGGCAATTACGCCCAATTCGTGCACCGGTTTGCGACGTTCCGGTCGTATCGGACTAACTTGGCGCCAACGTCCGGCTCAATGGGCTACGGGCTACCAGCAGCCATTGCCGCGAAGCTCCAGCATCCTGAGCGGACGGTGGTGTGTTTCGCTGGCGATGGTTGCCTGATGATGGCACTGCCCGAGCTTGCGACCGCGGTTCAATATGGCCTGCCATTTGTCATCCTGGTCGCCAACAACGGCCTCTACGGAACTATTCGATTGCATCAAGAACTGGCCTATCCCGGCCGCGCGTCAGGCACGTCGCTCGTCAATCCGGATTTTGCCGCTCTCGCTCAAAGCTTTGGCGCCTATGGCGAGCGCGTCGAGACAACCGAGGCATTCCCAGACGCGTTTGCGCGCGCCGTTGCAGCAGGCCGGCCAGCGGTTCTGGACCTAGCCACCGATCCCGATGCGATCGCGCCGGGTCGCCGACTGTCCGGCCTCGGTTTGTAGTATTCGCAACTGTAAATACTTAGTTAAATTCACAGTTTGGCAGTTATCTATGCCCAGCGATGAAGTTAGACTAACAAGTTATTACAGGTTACAAATGTCTCAACAAAAGCTTACATCTGTTCACTTGGAAAAGCTGATGTATCCATCTGTCACATCTCCTGGCGCTGTCCCTTCGCGACTTGGCAAAGCAGCAGTTATTGCTTGTTTTGCTGTCGCTGGCGCCCTTCTGATATCATCGCTCGCCGGTGCTCACGCGTCGTCAAGATCTGTCGCATCGCATATCGCCCCTTAGACTAGCGCCTGCCTGATCCAGCCTCCCGCACTCCCTTCAGCTGCAGCCCCGCATTCTCCCGATGCGGGGTTGTTTGCGTTTATGGACAAGGATTTAGGCCGCTGCGTCACCCTGTGCGCCGGTAGGGCTGGAAACCCAGAAGTTAACGGGCTAGGGAGAACTCTCATTTCAGCGTCACCGGTTCGCTCGCCCCCTGCCGGCGCTTGGGGTTTTCGGCGGTCTCGAACGCGACCTCATGGGGACTGCACGCACATGACGATCTCGCCGCAAGCTGTTGTCGATTCAATGCTCGCCAGCATCGACGCTTCAAAGCGCACCGATCAGCCCTACAAGCATTGGTTCCTGACGAACTGCCTGCCTCAGGATGTCACTGACAACATTCTATCGCTGCCGTTTCCGGCGCCGTCGCTGGATGGCGTGTCGGGCAAGCGCGAGTTGCACAACGCAACCCGTACTTACTTTGATGCTGAAAATATGGAAAAGTTTGCCGCCTGCAAGGCCGTCAACGAGGGTCTGCAGGACGACCGCGTCACCCACAAGATCGCCCAACACTTCGGCACCAATCTCGATGGCACATATTTGCGCGTCGAATATGCGCAAGACATCGATGGGTTCTGGCTCGAGCCGCACTCCGACCTCGGCGTCAAGGTATTCACGATGTTGCTCTACATGTCGAAAGACGCGCAGCATGCGGAACTTGGCACCGACATTTATGATGGCGAGAAAAAGCATATTGGCCGCTCGCCGTTCCAACCGAATGCCGCCATGGTGTTCGTGCCTGCCGGCAACACCTTCCACGGCTTCGAAGGCCGCAAAATTGAGGGCGTACGCAAGTCAGTGATTATCAACTACGTCACCAACGAATGGCGCGCCCGCGAACAACTCGCATTCCCGGACAAGCCGCTGAAGATGTGACGTGGTGCTGTCGCTCGCGATAGCGGCGCGATTACGAATTCGCGGCAGGCCAATTCAACCGGCGAACTACAGTATAAAATCGCCGCGGGACAAGGTGACGAGGCCCGTGAGCTCGATGGCGAAGTCGGCGATCCTGTCGCCGTTGCGGTCGGCTTCGATGATCGTTTTATCATCAGCGGTTCCAGCGGCATTGATGCGGACGAAATGCAGTTCGCCCGCGTCGCCGGAGAAGGCCTTGGAGCCGATGTAGGCAAAGGCCTGGTCGCCGCCGCGCCGGCTGTTGGCATCGACGTGAAACAAATCGATCATATCGATGTCATGCCGGAAGTCGCCGATACGGTCGCGGGCTGCATTTGCGACGCCTGAATCGCTGGCTGAATTGTAGTCGAAGGTATCTCGGCCGCGGTCGCCCCACAGCCAATCTCCGCCAACCGATCCGGTGATGATATCGTTGCCGCTCTCGCCGGAGATCGTATCGCGGCCAGCGCCGCCGTTGACTTCGTCATTACCGGTGCCGCCGTAAAGGAGATCGTCGCCCGCATCGCCAAAGACTTGGTCGTTGCCAGCCGAGCCAAATACCCGGTCATTGCCCATCTTGGCGTGGATCAAATCGATGCCGACTTTTCCAACCAGCCAGTCATTGCCGATCGTCGGCGTCTTGTCGTTGGCGACATCAAAATCGACTTGGGTCGTGGTGATGGTTGTTTTCCAAGGCCCATCCGGGACGTCGGCAAAATCGACGAATTGCCAGGAGGTCACCGTGAACACGTCGCCTTGACCGAAAAAGTGCTGCACCGCGGGCGATACGTCGAGCCCGGCGCGGGCGCCGAAGGTGTTCGTTGGGTTGGCGGTGCCGAAAACGTAATTTACGTCGTTCTCGCCATTCGGACCGGCGTCTTCCCACTGGGCATAGGCGACTTGGCCGTTAGCCTCGATCCGGATCCAATGGTTCTTGACCAGCGAGTCGCCAGGTCCGACGGGGTCGGTCGAAGCCCACGGCACCTCCGATCCAGCATTGGGCTTGGTGTTGCCATTTGCATCCAAGTCATTGTAGGGCAGGGCGAAATAGAATGCGTTTTCAGTTGGCGTGAAAAGTGCCGGGAGGTTACCGCTGCGCGGCGCTTGGGTGTCGACACCGCCGAAATGGCGCAGCCACTCGCTGTCCCAACTGCTGGCGTAATTGGGAATGAATTTGCTGTCCGGTCCCGCTTCTTCGCCAACCCAAAACACAGTTGTGATGATGTTGGTGTGGACAGCGTAAGGCATGGTGTCACTCTCTACTCATTTGTCTGGAATCCACAAAACATCGAGCGGAAACGTATGGACCTCGAACGGTGGTGCTGTGACAGGATCGTCGTTTTTGAAGGTGGCCGCTAACAACCATTTGCCAGCCGTCAAAGCGAATACTTCGAGCGTTTTTGCAATCGGACCGGCGTACCAGCAATGACCGACACCGAACTCGGCGTAGATGGGCAGTTTTTCTGTCCGGTCTGCAGCTAGTGTCGAAGGTGACAGCACTTCAGCCAGCCAGTCCGGCGGCGTTTCGATATAAGGGGTATCCGGAAATGGGGTCAGACGCTCGCGGCGCCAGCCAGCGATATCGGGAACCACCACATGTGGGCCGAGATGAAGTTCTGGCTCAACAATGAAAATCCAGCCGCCCGGACCGCCGCGGCCGCGGCCGAAAGGAACAGTGAGTTCTGTCTGAAGTTCACCGGCGGTGACGCCGTGCCTTGGCGCCGGCCGGGGATGGGTATGCAGGACGCCATTCAGAATCTCGCCCGTGACGTGGGCGGGCAACGCCTCGATTTGTGCATATGTTGCGTCGCGCTTTTTGGTCTTTAGCATTAGGGCGCAGGCCTCGAGCTGAACTCCGGTCACGGATTCTAGCGAAATTTTGGGGTCCCCGATACCCAGCTGATCTGTTAGATGGAGCGGCGACAACCCAGGAATATGTTGGTGTGGACAGCGTAAGGCATGGTGTCACTCCCGATAGCGTTTTCCGAACCGCCGCGTTAGGTCAACGGGTTAACGAGGTCCTTGTAGGCGAACATTCGCATAAAAGGGCTCTTTTTTTTGGCCGAAGTTATCCCCGCCTAGAGGCCACCTGTTAATCTCGACTGACGACCTACGTTTAACCGACACGGACCCATCTGCCGCCATGCCAAAACGCACAGATATCGACACAGTCCTCATTATCGGCGCCGGCCCGATCATTATCGGCCAAGCGTGCGAGTTTGATTATTCCGGCACCCAGGCCTGTAAAGCACTGAAAGCCGAGGGCTATCGCATCGTGTTGGTGAATTCCAATCCAGCCACGATCATGACCGACCCGGAGATGGCGGATGCAACCTACATCGAGCCGATCACACCGGACATTGTCGCTAAGATTATCGCTGAAGAACGCCGCCAGCGGCCAAATGACAAACTGGTGCTGTTGCCGACCATGGGCGGGCAGACGGCGCTTAACACGGCATTGGCGCTAGAGAAGACTGGCATCCTGAAATCGCTCGACGTTGAGCTGATCGGCGCCAAGGCTCACGCCATCGACATGGCCGAAGACCGCAAGTTGTTCCGCGAAGCGATGGATCGCATTGGCCTCGAAAGCCCGCGTGCCATGATCGCTTCGTCGACGGCCTATCGCAACGCCGAGGGCATGATCACCGGCTACGACAAAGCGGCTGGCTTTACCGAAGCCATGGCGGCTCTCGAAAAAATTGGTTTGCCGTGCATTATTCGCCCGGCCTTCACCATGGGTGGCACGGGTGGCGGTGTCGCCTACAACCGCGAAGAATTCGAGATGATCGCGCGGTCGGGCATCGATGCCTCGCCGGTCGGTCAAATCCTAGTCGATGAAAGTTTGATCGGCTGGAAAGAGTACGAGATGGAAGTGGTTCGCGACAAAGCGGACAACTGCATCATCATCTGCTCGATTGAAAACGTCGATCCGATGGGTGTGCATACGGGCGATTCGATTACCGTCGCTCCAGCGCTGACCTTGACCGACAAAGAATATCAAATCATGCGCGACGCCTCGATCGCGGTGCTGCGCGAGATCGGCGTCGAAACCGGCGGCTCGAACGTTCAGTTCGCCGTCAATCCAGCCGACGGCCGTTTGGTTGTCATTGAAATGAACCCGCGCGTGTCGCGGTCATCGGCTTTGGCGTCAAAAGCGACTGGCTTCCCGATTGCCAAGGTCGCGGCGCGCCTCGCCGTTGGCTACACGTTGGATGAGCTCGACAACGACATCACGGGTGGCGCCACGCCAGCCGCCTTCGAGCCGGCGATTGACTACGTCGTCACCAAAATCCCGCGCTTTGCGTTCGAGAAATTCCCTGGCGCCGATGCCACGCTGACGACTGCGATGAAGTCAGTCGGCGAAGTTATGGCAATCGGCCGGACTTTTGGCGAAAGCCTGCAAAAGGCGCTCCGCTCAATGGAAACCGGGCTATCCGGTCTTGATGACGTGGTGCTTGAGGGGCTCGGCAAGGGTGACGACAAGAACGTCATTCGTGCAGCGCTTGGCACGCCGACCGCAGATCGATTGCTGAAAGTCGCGCAAGCGCTGCGGCTTGGCGTCGACGAAGAGACCGTGCATTCGTATTGCAAAATCGATCCGTGGTTCATCGCCCGCATCAAGGAAATCATCGACACCGAAGCCCGTGTCATCGCGCACGGCATTCCGAAATCGGCTGAGCAATTGCGCTCGTTGAAAGCCATGGGCTTCTCTGATCAGCGGCTCGCGAAACTGTCGAATTCGACCGAAGCCGACGTGCGCGCTAGCCGGCACAAGTTGAAGGTACTGCCGGTTTACAAGCGCATCGACACCTGTGCAGCCGAATTCGCATCGCCAACCGCCTACATGTATTCGACCTATGAGCGCGGTCTGGTTGATCAGCCGGTATGCGAAGCCAAGCCGACGGAGCGCGAAAAGATCATCATTCTCGGCGGCGGTCCAAACCGCATTGGCCAAGGCATCGAGTTCGACTATTGCTGCTGCCACGCCTGCTTCGCACTGACCGCGGCTGGCTATGAAACCATCATGGTCAACTGCAATCCAGAAACGGTATCGACCGACTATGATACCTCCGACCGCCTCTACTTCGAGCCATTGACGGCCGAAGACGTGCTTGAAATCATTCGCACAGAGCAACAGAAGGGCAAACTCAAGGGCGTGATCGTGCAGTTCGGCGGCCAGACGCCGTTGAAGCTTGCGGCACCGCTTTCGGAAGCCGGCGTGCCAATTCTTGGAACGTCACCCGATGCCATCGATCTCGCCGAAGACCGCGATCGCTTCAAAGCGTTGATCGAGAAATTGAAACTCAAGCAGCCCGAAAGCGGCATCGCGGCAACACCGGGCGAAGCACGCGCCGTCGCTGATCGCATCGGCTATCCGGTCGTCATCCGGCCCTCGTATGTGTTGGGCGGCCGGGCGATGGAAATCGTCCACGATGGTTCCGAGGTTGACCGTTACATTACGCGCCTATCGGCGACGCTCGACAGCCCATCCGAATTGGTTGTCTCGAAAAAGCGCCCGCTGCTGATCGACAGCTATTTGACCGATGCTGTCGAAGTTGACGTCGATTGCTTGTCGGACGGCAAAGATACCTTCGTCGCCGGCATCATGGAACACATCGAAGAAGCTGGCATTCATTCGGGCGATAGCGCGTGCTCGTTGCCGCCGCACTCGTTGTCAGCGCCGATCATCGAGGAATTGGAGCGGCAGACGCAAGAGCTGGCGCTCGCCCTTAAGGTTGTTGGCCTGATGAATGTGCAGTTCGCCATCAAGGACGGTGAGGTTTACATTCTTGAAGTCAATCCGCGCGCGTCGCGGACTGTCCCGTTCGTGGCCAAAGTCATCGGGCTGCCGATCGCGGCTATTGCCTCTGAAATCATGGCCGGTAAGCCGCTTAAATCGTTTGGCCTCAAGCCGCAGATTTATGATCACGTGGCAGTGAAAGAGGCGGTATTCCCGTTTGCCCGTTTCTCAGGCGTCGATCCGATCCTTGGTCCCGAAATGCGCTCGACGGGCGAGGTTATGGGCCTCGATCGTGATTTTGCCATCGCGTTTGGCAAGAGCCAAATTGGCGCCGGCGTGGCGTTGCCGATGACCGGCACAGTGTTTGTGTCGGTCAAGGAAAGCGATAAAGAAAAAATTTTCCCATCGCTTCAGGACTTGCAGAGCATGGGCTTCCGCGTGCTGGCGACGCGGGGCACCAAGCGCTATCTCGAAAGCCGGGGCTTGAGTTGCGAGACTGTCAACAAGGTTTTGGAAGGCCGCCCCCATATTGTCGACGTGATGAAAAACCGCGAAGTTCATTTGGTCTTCAACACAACAGAGGGCGCAAAAGCATTGGCTGACAGCCGGGACATCCGGCGAACGGCCTTGCTTAACCACATTCCCTATTATACGACTCTCTCAGGGGCCATAGCGGTCACGAGGGCGATCAAGGCAATCAAAGCCGGTGGCCTGAAAGTGGCTCCGTTGCAGTCCTATTCGCGAAGCGCAAAATAGTTGGCGCTTAGCGCAAAACATGGAACTTGCAGCGGATCTGAAAGATTAGCACGGGTCACGTGCGCCTGAACGGTTTGTTCGGTAGATTGGGCTCTCATCCCGTTTGTTGTTTGCAATGCTGACGGTTCAAGCTTTGTTAAGCTAGGACTCATGGAGGATATTAAGCGATGGCCACGGAACGTGTCCCTATCACGGTCGAAGGCATGAAGTGGCTCGAAGAAGAGCTGCACCGCTTGAAGTCGATTGAGCGCCCGCGCATCGTCGCGGCGATCTCGGAAGCGCGTTCGCACGGCGACCTTTCGGAAAATGCCGAGTATCATGCTGCCAAAGAACAGCAGGGCATGAACGAAGCCCGCGTTTCTGACTTCGAAGACAAATTGAGCCGCGCTGACGTCATTGACACCTCGAAGCTGTCGGGCACCACCATTAAATTCGGCGCCACCGTGACTGTCGAAGATCAGGACAGCGGCGACAAAGCCAAATACAAAATCGTTGGCGACACCGAAGCCAGCGTCAAGGATGGCAAGATTTCGATCTCAAGCCCGATCGCGCGTGCGCTGATCGGCAAGGCCAAAGGTGAGACCGCCGAAGTGACCACACCCAAGGGCTCGCGGAGCTACGAAATTTTGAAGATCGAGTGGAAGTAGGGCCGGGCGGGGTCAGACCCTGCAGGTCTGACGGCACGTGAGATCCCGGCATGGGGTCAGTCCCGCAGGGACTGATCCGACGAAGAGAGGAGATTTTACGGTGCAAGACCGAGTTCGTGCCAATGGCCAATTGGTCGCTTCGAGCTAATGAATCGTAGTTCGGGTCTGATGCGCCCTTCGCTTGCGCGCCGTGACCCAAAGCTTTATCTAATCTAACAATGTTTCACGTCACTCTCGAAACACTCAGCGCCTTTATCCTCACCTGCGTGGTCATAGAACTGACGCCAGGGCCGAACATGGCCTATCTGGCTGTTCTGAGCGCTGCCAGCGGACGCCGTGCGGGCTTCGCAGCGACCCTTGGCATCGCTCTGGGCCTGTTGATCGTTGGCGTTGGTGCAGCATTCGGTTTAGCCGCGATGATTTCAAATTCACGCGTGCTTTACGAAGTGCTTCGATGGGGCGGTGTTGCCTATCTGTTGTGGCTTGCGTGGGATGGCTGGCATGAGGCGAGCGAAACGTCGCCAGCCGTGACCAATATGGCGTCGATCGATGAAACGCTTTTCAAGCGCGGCCTCATCACGAATCTGCTCAATCCAAAAGCTGCGATTTTTTACGTTGCGGTGTTGCCAACATTTGTCGATGCCACACAGCCAATTCTGAGCCAGACGATTTTGCTTTCAGTCGTCTACGTCATGATTGCGACCGCCATTCACTCGACGATCGTCGCTCTAGCCGGATTGGCGCGGCCATTCCTCGAAGACCCAGATCGCAGCCGTATTGTCCGGCGCGGACTCTCGCTTGTGCTTGGAGCCATCGCAATCTGGTTCGCCAATAGCACGGCCAAGTAATGTTTTCGGGGTCTTACGCGACCACAGTCGCGGTGATATAGCCTTTTTTTCAGCCTTCAAAGGTTGGGTTAAGCGCACCTGCACTTGCGCGCCGTAACCCAACACTCTATCGCTGCACCTCGCAGTGTGTTGGGTTACGCGCGGGTCATTGGCGGAGTATTGCCGTTTAGACAAACGGCCGCGCTAACCCAACCTACGGGTCATCACTTTGTTTTGCAGGATTGAGATATGCGTTGGCTTGTTCGAGTATTAGCTGGTCTTGCGTTTTGTTACACTTTCATCGCCCCCACCCTCGCCGCCGATGTAACTGACGCACGGCTGCTGGCTGCGCAATCGGATCGCGCCAATTGGCTGACACATGGGCGGGACTATGCCAACCACCGCTTTTCGCCGCTCGATCAAATCAACGCCACGACCGTAAAGCGGCTGGTGCCGAAATGGATTTATCAAACCGGCACGGCGCAAACATTTCAAACTACGCCGCTAGTGGCCGATGGCGTGATGTTCCTCTCTGCGCCCGGCGCAAACGTGATGGCGGTCGATGCCAAGACCGGCCGCGAGATTTGGCGCTATGACCACAAGAGCAAAGCAGCCAAGCTGTGCTGCGGTCCGGCCAACCGCGGCGTCGCGCTGGGTTATGGCAAGGTCTATGTCGCGACCGTCGATGCAAGGCTGATCGCGCTTGAGCAATCAACCGGAAAAGTGCTGTGGGATATCGCCATGGCTGAAACCGGCGGCGGCCCAACTGAAGACAAAGCCGATCTCGGCAAGGGCGATCCTGCGTTGAAGGGCAACGTCACCGGATCGACCGGTGTTGGCGCGGTCGCGGCACCTCTGGTTTACAACGGCCTCGTATTGGCTGGCATCACCGGCGTTGGCTACGGCCTGCATCTCGATAGCGACCGCCCTGGCGCGCCACTCGGCACCGTCGTCGGCGTCGCCGGACGCTTCGGCCGTCCTGGCTTTCTCGCAGCTTATGATGCTGAGACCGGCAAGCAGGTCTGGCAATTCGACACCACGCAAGAAGGCTGGGAAGGGTCGTTCGCAGACACAACTGCGTACGGTGTCAAACTCCCGCGCGATATCGAAGCCGAGAAGGCAGCGGCGACGAAATATAAAGACGCATGGAAATTCGGTGGCGGTTCGATTTGGCATTCTCCGGCCGTCGATCCAGCCTTGGGCTTGATCTATCTCGGCGTCGGCAACCCGTCACCGCAATCGGCTGGTGAAAGCCGGCCCGGCGACAATCTCTATTCGGTTTCGCTGGTGGCGCTTGATGTCAAAACCGGCAAGATCCGCTGGCATTATCAGCAGGTTCCACATGATCAATGGGGCTACGACGTGGCGAGCCCGCCGTCGCTGTTCGACGTCGAAATTGACGGCAAGAAAGTTCCAGCCATTGGCCAAGCGTCGAAGCTCGGCTGGTATTTCGTCCACGACAGGCGCGACGGCAAATTGCTGTTCAAGTCAGACGCGTTCGTACCGCAAGACAACATGTTCAAGGCACCAACCAAGGAAGGCGTGATTATCGCGCCGGGCGTCGGCGGCGGCTCGAACTGGTCACCGGCCGCAGTTGATGAAGCGCGCGGTATGGCATTTGTCGCCGCCATGCATATGCCGACGCGCTATCACACCGAAGAACTGCCCGCTGTTGGCGGCAAACCGGCCGTCACCTACTACACGTTCGAGCCTGCGAAAGGCCCAACATGGGGCACGCTATCGGCAATTGATTTGAAAAACGGCGGCAAAATAGCCTGGCAGGTCAAGACCAATGAGCCGTTAGTTGGCGGCGTGCTGGCAACCGCGGGTGGCCTCGTTTTTTCCGGCGAAGGTAACGGCGATTTCGGGGCATACGACGCCAAGACCGGCGACCGAATCTGGCACTTCAACTGTGGGGCCGGCGTCAACGCGCCGCCCATCAGTTATGAAATCGATGGCAAGCAGTACATCGCTGTAGCAGCTGGTGGCAGCCAAATCTGGGGCTTCCGCCAAGGCGGCGCGGTGGTCGTGTTTGGGTTGATGGAGTGAGCCGCCGCCACTCGGTCCATTACAAAACCGGCGGCCGTTGCAGAAAATTGAGTACAGGTGGCAGCGAGGCGGCGGGTGCTTCTTCATGCGGGACATGCCCGAGTCCAGGTAGGGTCACCAGCGTCGCGTTCTTTAACTCACTTTGATAGTCCGCGGCGTTCTTCAGCGGGATCAAAGCATCTTTTTCGCCCCACAGCAGCAGGACCGGGGCCTCAATGGTTCTGAGAAGGGGTGCCGGTTGAACCAATACGGTTTGTTCCATGCGCGCTATCATGGCGTCGCGGACGCCAGGGGCAATCAGCAGGTCATAGTAGCGGCTGACCGCGTCATCTGTTAGCCGCGCGGGGTCGGCATAGGCGGGTTCAAGGTTCATGCGCAGAAAGGACTTCGGCAAAACGTATCGCATCATTTTGACCATGGCTGGAACTTCGGGGCTTTTGCCGTATTCGTAGCCCGGGCTTTCAAAGCCGTCCGGTGAGATCAGCACAAGCGACGTGACGCGCTTTGGATACGCGGCCGTAAAACGCCAGGCCAGCCGCCCGCCCATAGAATTGCCAATCACGCCTGCACGTTCGATGGACAGTTTATCCATGAGGGCGGCGAGCACCTGCATGCTCCTCGCTTCACTGTAGTCACCCGACGGTTCGGCGCCGGTCAATCCGAAGCCGGGCAGGTCATAGCGAATGACCCTGAAGTTTTCCGAGAGGGACTTTGCCCACGGCTCCCAAGTATGAAGGCTCGACCCCAATCCATGCAGCAGAATGACTGCAGGCGCCGACTTCGGGCCACTGTCGCGGACGTGCAGTCTGATGCCAGCAACATCGATGTAATCAGACTTGGCATTCAAATATTGCGCTTCAAGAACGGCCAGAGACCTGTCTGGCGTCCACAAAAAAGCGGCGGCCGTCAGCAGCGCAGCGATCAGGAGCAGTGACACGCGGTGCCTCATTGAAGTTGCTTCGCTTTCAAGCGCCTAAGAATTGTGGAGAATTGGGACAAGAAGATTTGGCAATCCAGATGTTTCGGGGCGGGGCGGTCGCATCCGCCGCCGATCACCGGCCGCTTGTGCGCTGCACCATCGAATTGTTTGAGAAATTCCCGGCCACGTTTGATCTAGTACGCATATCGAGGCGTAGTGGATTTTGGCTAATTTTGATCGGAAGCAATCGGTCAGATTTCATATAGCCAACGGGGAAACGTCAAATTTGGGGAACGGCGTTGTGGGTAACAGCGTATTGAACCAGTCCGAAAGCGCGGCCAGTTGCGATCGATGGGCCGCGCCAGATGAATTGAGAGACCAGCTGCGTATTGTCAAATCGCCAGCTGGTTTAGACCGGCAGCAAAGCATTTTGGCGAGTATTGTCCAAAACGAAATTGTTCCGCGTCTGGTGCTTGCGAATAGAAGCGAACTCGCAATAGCGCCGCCAGTTTCAGACGCAACGGCCGCTGGATTACTCGAGCGCGTCGGTGAATTTTCAGAACTCGTTATCAAGCAAGATGCCGAGACGTCGATCATCTATTTTGAGAAGCTGCGCCAAGAGGGCGCTTCGATAGAGTCACTTTTCCAGAATTTGCTCGCACCAACAGCACGCCGACTAGGAGAACTATGGGACGAGGACATCAACGACTTCTTTGACGTGACGCGCGGGCTCGGACATTTACGGGACATCGTACACGTTTTTAGTTCTAAATTCTGCGAGGAAAATAGCCGGCCAATCTCCAACAGGCGGGCGCTCATGATGCCCTTGCCTGGCGATCAACACACTTTTGGGCTGGCATTGATCTGCGAACATTTCAGGCGTGACGGGTGGCGCGTGTGGAGCGGGCCGAGTCAATCTCTTGACGACATTATCCGCCTTGTCGCGGAACAGTGGTTTGAGGTGGTGGGATTATCGGGCAGCGCGATCGCGGACCGGAACAAGCTTGCTGCTGATATTCAACTGATCCGCCGGTCGTCCCTCAACAAGAACGTTTGCATTTTTGTCGGTGGACACGTTTTTTCTGAGAATCCGGACATTGTCGCGGCAGTCGGCGCCGATGCGACCGCCATGGACGGTCACACTGCGATCCTGCAAGTCACAAAACTTCTGGGCACCGGGAAGCAGCAAACCTAGCGCAATCTGCGCCGGACTGACATTCTATCCAGCAACTGATCATCGTTACGTATCACACAGCAGCGCTTCTCGCGGTCGCATCAATGTGTGCGGCCAGCTTGGCATCGATGCCGAGGCTGCCTGCGAGGCTAGCGAGGAAGTCTTTCTCGGCCGCACTATCAGATTCAATCGCGACACGGGCGGCAGTGTAGACCTGTACCGCAATCTCAGGCGACGTGACACCAGCGGCTAAATCATCGGCGCTGGCCGGATTGGCAAGTTCATTGCGGACGAAAGTTTTGGCTTCGTCGTTGAAGCCACCCATTTGTTCGAATGATGCAATGATTTTGGCTTGCTCGGCGTCGTCGATGCGGCCGTCTGCAGCGGCTGCCGCGATCATGGTGCGGATCAGCAGTGTTGCGCTCTCGTTGGTTTGGGCGGCCGGTTCAAAGCCGGTGCCATCGGGAGCGGCGTTCGTTAGCGGGGAGGCGCCGGAGATCAGTGGCTTGCCGGCTTGATAATTTTGAACTGCCTTGTAGGCGAGGCCGCCAATCAACGCCAAGGCGCTGAGCTTGACGGCGCTGCCAATCACGCCGCGGCCAGTTTTCGATCCAACCAACAATCCGCCTAGACCACCTGCGGCGGCACCGGCTGCGAGTTGGTTATTTGCAACAAGATCTTTGAGCTGTGCCAAAAGATCATCTGTCGATTGTCCGCCCGTGGCCTTGTTCAAGGCCGCGCCAGCGCCGGTCGCGTCGCTGAACTTGCCAGCACCTTCTTTGACGCCTTGTGTCGCCTGCCCAAGGACCTGACCCAGAAGATCGCCAATGCCGCCTGCTCCACCGGTTTGACCGAACTGACCTTGGAGCTTGCCCAGAATGTCAGCGAGCCCACCGCCTTGTGCGCCGCCGGTTTGGCCGGCTGCTGCGTTTCCTGGAATGAGATTGCGCAGAATATCTTCGAGACTGCCACCTGTGCCTGGTGCGACATTCGCTTGGCCTGGCTTGGTTGCGCCCTGCGCCAGTTTGCCGAGAATATCGCCTAAGCCACCCAGTCCGCCGCCACCCAGTCCGCCGCCGCCTTGACCGCCACCAGCAGCACCCTGTGCGAGTTGGCCGAGTATATCAGCCAGACCGCCGCCCGATGCTTGCGGTGCGGCTGCGGGCGCTGCGCCTTTTGCGAGCTGCTCTAAAAGTGATTTGGCATCAAACATGGGCGCGTCTCCAATAGTTGATTTTCAGTGTTCGCGGTACGTAGGTGCTCGTACCGCGCTGCGCAATGCCCCAACGCCGGAGATTGAGTTATTTCGGATTGACGGTATGCGAAGGGGTCAAAGTCTTTTCAGCGCAACTTGCGGCCCGTTCGTGTTGCCAAGTGCAACTGACCTGTAAAAGCATGACCGCGCTCCCGTGTGGCACGCGACGCCTGCGCCGTTGACCGTCACGCGCAAAAGGATGGCATCTTGGTCGCAATCAATCAGCATCTGTTCGATGACCAAAACGTTGCCGCTGTCTTCGCCCTTCTTCCAAAGTTTTTTGCGCGAGCGGCTCCAGAAGTGGGCTTGTTTGGTTTCAATCGACTTCGCTAACGCCTCGAAATTCATCCACGCAAACATCAAAACCTCGCCCGATCCGGCATCGGTCGCGATCGCTGCAATTAACCCATCGGCATCGAATTTTGGCTGAAACACGAGCCCGGTTTCGATGTCTTCTGATGTATCCGGGCGGGTAAAAGTGTCATTTGTGCCAGTCATGGCCGTCTCTTTGGGCTTGAGTTGGGTTTGGTGTTGCCCGGCCATGCGCTATATAAGTGTGGAAACGCGCAGTGGCGCCGCGGCAGGACGAGGCCGGAATGGCAGAACTTGACGATGTCTACAACCTGAAAATCCTGGAACTGGCGGCCAATATTCCGCTGAGCCAACGGCTCGCGCATCCCGATGCCACAGCAACCGCGCAATCGAAGCTCTGCGGTTCCACCATTACCGTCGATTTGAAACTTGACGGAGAGTTGGTCACAGACTTTGGCCAAACCGTCAAAGCCTGCCTGCTTGGCCAAGCGGCGGCGGCGGTTGTCGGCCGCGAAATCATCGGCACGTCGCGCGATGAGTTCCATCACGTCGCCGAGCAGATGCGCGCGATGTTGAAAAGCGGCGGACCGGCTCCGGGTGGACGCTGGTCTGATCTCAAAGAACTCGAACCCGTGCGCGACTACCGCACGCGGCACGCGTCGACGTTACTGGTTTTCGACGCGGTGGAGCGGGCATTCGAGGAACAGAAAAAAATGAAATCCCCTCTCCCCGCCACTTTGCGCGGCGACGGGCCTTAGCGGCATCTTCGACGTCCTAACTTGCTAGAAAGCCACTCGAATGCCCATCATTCATGATCCCATGCTCATTCCAGCCAGCAGCGGCACAATTTATCCCGAGCCGTTTCGCAGTGGGCTCGACGGCCGTTTGAAGCGTAAGTTGACAGACACGCTCGGCCTCAATCAATTTGGCGTCAACCTGACCACGCTGGAACCAGGTGCACGGTCTTCGCATCGCCATTGGCATGCGATCGAAGATGAATGCATTTATGTGCTGTCGGGCGAGCTCACTCTTGTGCTCGATGATGGTGAACATACGCTGCGGCCGTCAATGGTGGTAGGATTTCCAGCAGGAGATAAAAATGGCCACTGTCTGATCAATCATGGTCAGGTCGTAGCGACCTATCTCGAAATCGGCACGCGTTCACCTACCGACGATGTCGACTATCCCGATATCGACATGAAAGCCGAAAAGCGCGACGGCAAATACCTGTTCCTGCACAAGAACGGCGAGCCCTACAAATGACGATCGCGCAAACGCTGCTCAGCGCTCCGATCCATCTTTATCGATGGACCTTGAAACCATTGATCGGCGCCGAATGCCGGCATCTGCCGACTTGCTCTGAATATGCGCTTGAAGCGATTGATCGCAACGGCGCCTGGAAAGGTTTTTGGCTGATGCTGTCACGCATCAGCCGCTGCCATCCCTGGGGCACGTCTGGTTATGATCCGGTGCCGGATTTAAGCGGCGTCCGCGAGCCCGTCTGGCGCGCTTACCGCTACGGCCACTGGACCAGCCGCCAACTCGGCCGCCAGCTTGGCGGCGATCTCGGCTGCGGTGTCGGCTGCAAACATCGAGATGTCTGAGCCTTCTGGCTGATAAACTGTTTCGGTGCCAACTTCGGCAACTGTCTTAGCGACGGCGCAGAAGCTGTCGAACGCGCGCTGGGCGATGTATTCGAACGCGATCACTTCCCAAATCGATGTGCACTGCTGCATTTGACCAGCAAGCAGCGTCTTGACCGTGATTTCGGGGCAGGCATCGTTCTTGATAAATGCGGTCAAATGCGGCGCCATTGACGGCGCCGGTGCTGGCACTCCGGCGGGGAAGCCCTGCGCATAGCTGGCACGGCGAAACAGGTTCTCGTTCAAGAAATGCTGATTGAGTTTTGCCGTCAACTCAGGGCTGACATCGGCTTGCACCTGGATGCATGGACGGATGCGGCCCTGAATATTGAGCATCGCTTTGCGGATCAAAAGACGCGGCGCAGTCATGAATTCAGCTCCCCAAGCCCCAGCAATGCCAGTGCAAACGTGTTCAGGGAGCCTACGGAAGGAAGGTTACTGAAATCGGTCCAGACTTGGTAAAATTTTCGCTAATTGGCGCCATTGAGCCTGCCCTGCGGTTCGGTTAGAAGCCGCAATCGAATTTTCCCAAATAATGAGACCCTGCACCCATGGCCGCGCATCAATACGTCTACTACATGCATAAATTATCCAAGACCTACCCGGGCGGCAAACAGGTTCTGAAGGATATTTCGCTGTCGTTCTTGCCGGGTGCCAAAATAGGGGTCGTGGGGTTAAACGGCGCCGGCAAGTCGACGCTGCTGAAGATCATGGCCGGTACTGTCGATGACTTCATCGGCGAAGCCAAACCTGCTGACGGCATCAAGGTCGGCTATCTGGCTCAGGAACCGCAACTTGATCCGTCGAAGGACGTGCTCGGCAACGCCATGGACGGTGTCGCGGAAAAGAAGGCCATCCTCGATCGCTACAATGAAATTGCGGCAAACTATTCCGACGAGACCGCCGATGAAATGACGTCGCTGCAAGATCAAATTGACGCGCAGAATTTGTGGGACCTGGATACGCAGGTCGAGCAAGCGCTCGACGCGCTGCGTTGCCCGCCGGGCGATGCCGAAGTGACGAAGCTCTCGGGTGGCGAAAAGCGCCGCGTCGCGCTGACACGCCTATTGTTAGCCAAGCCTGACATTCTACTGCTCGACGAGCCGACCAACCATTTGGACGCCG
>JANNFX010000087.1:0-12755 GCA_031380225.1 Hyphomicrobium sp. | reverse complement strand
CCGATTGGCGATGAAGAAGATAGCCACCTCGGAGATTTTATCGAAGACCGCAATGCCGTGTTGCCTGATCAGGCAGCGATTTC
The DNA here is from genome assembly GCA_031380225.1 of Hyphomicrobium sp. Lineage (GTDB taxonomy): Bacteria > Pseudomonadota > Alphaproteobacteria > Rhizobiales > Hyphomicrobiaceae > JANNFX01. The sequence continues at coordinate 12,672 of JANNFX010000087.1, read as the reverse complement.
ATCAAACCTGCGCGAGACGACGACGCGCGTGCTGGCCTCGCTGACGCCGCGTGAAGAGCGCGTGCTGCGCATGCGCTTCGGCATCGGCATGAACACCGACTTCTTCCAAGGTGTGGTCGGTGTTCATGCCGATGCCGAAGCGCATGCGCAGCACGCGCTCTTCACGCGGTGTCAGCGAGGCCAGCACGCGCGTCGTCGTCTCGCGCAGGTTTGATGAGATCGCGGCCTGATCAGGCAACACGGCATTGCGGTCTTCGATGAAATCTCCGAGGTGGCTATCTTCTTCATCGCCTATCGGCGTTTCCAAAGAAATCGGCTCTTTCGCGATCTTCAGAACCTTGCGCACTTTCTCAAGCGGCATGGCCAACTTTTCGGCCAGTTCCTCGGGCGTCGGTTCACGGCCAATTTCGTGCAGCATTTGACGCGACGTGCGGACGATTTTGTTGATCGTTTCGATCATGTGCACCGGAATACGGATGGTGCGCGCTTGGTCGGCAATCGAACGTGTGATCGCCTGCCGGATCCACCACGTGGCGTAGGTCGAGAACTTGTAGCCGCGGCGGTATTCGAACTTATCGACCGCCTTCATGAGGCCGATGTTGCCTTCCTGAATGAGATCAAGGAACTGCAAGCCGCGGTTGGTGTATTTCTTGGCAATCGAGATCACGAGACGCAAGTTGGCCTCGACCATTTCCTTCTTGGCCTGGCGGGCTTCGCGCTCGCCCTTCTGCACGGCCTTGACGATGCGGCGGAACTCAGGAATTTCGAGACCCGTCGCGGTCGCAAGATTATGGATATCGGTGCGGATATCTTCGATCAACGGCTTTTCTGATTTAATGAACTGGGCCCATTTTTTGCCCTTAGCGTTCATTCGCTCCATCCAGGTGGCATCGAGTTCGTTGCCGAAATACTCGTCCAGAAACGCTTGACGAGGCACGCCATAGCTGTCGGCCAAACGCATCAGCCGGCCTTCGAAACCGACCAAACGCTTGTTGATCGAGTAGAGCTGTTCAACAAGGCTTTCAATACGTGCATTATTGAGCGACAACGACTTGACGTCCTGAATGATCTCATCGCGCAGCTTCTCATAGGCCTTTTGCGCCTGACGCGTGGCTTGTTCGCCGGCGACCTGCAACTCAAGCTTCTTATCTTGCTGCTTGCGCAGTTTCTTATAGGCGTTGGCAATGTTGTCGAAGGTTTCAAGCACCTTCGGCTTCAATTCGGCTTCCATCGCGGCGAGCGACAGCGCGTTTTCGAAGTCTTCATCGTCATCGAGTTCATTCTGCGGAATGTCTTCAGCTTTATTGAGCGGCGGCGGGGTCGAGGGATGGCCAGGATCGCCCGGCATTACAGGCGGCGGGATCTTGGCTTCAGGGCCTTCATAAGTGGCTTCGAGATCGATGATGTCGCGAAGCAGGATCTTGGCGTCGTTCAACTCATCGCGCCAAATGATGACGGCCTGGAACGTCAGCGGGCTTTCGCACAAGCCAGCGATCATGGCTTCGCGGCCAGCTTCGATGCGCTTGGCAATCGCAATTTCGCCTTCGCGAGACAGCAACTCAACCGAACCCATTTCGCGCAAATACATGCGGACCGGATCGTCAGTGCGTTCGGATGGCTCGGCCTTGCCCTCGGCTTTGACAGGAAGGTTATTCGACGTGGTGAGCGCGCGGCTTTCTTCGGTCTCGTCAAGTTCAGCGGCAGCTTCCTCGCCGTCTTCGGCTTCATCATCTTGTTCGACGACGTTGATGCCCATGTCGGACAGCATGGCCATAGTGTCTTCGATTTGCTCGGATGACACTTCAGACGACGGCAGCAATGCGTTCAGTTCGTCATAAGTGACATAGCCGCGGGCTTTGGCGTTCTTGAGGAATTTTTTGACGGCCTGATCCGAAAGATCGAGCAGCGGACTGTCGCGGTCGGGGGCATCGCCTGACGCTTGGTCATCAGACTTGCCGCCTTTTTGGAGCCCCTTTACAGGCGCTGTCTTGCCGGGAGCAGGTTTAGCTGGAGCAGCCTTTGCCGGAGCCGATTTAGCAGTCGCGGTTTTCGCCATGTGGTCAACCATTCAATAACGGTGCGCCGTCGAGCGCATATCAGGCCAAGCCGCCACGGGATGAGGTCCCGGGCTGCGCATAAATTGCGTGGGTCGGCAACAAGGATGCAGTCGCGGCCAGATGCCTTACAAACAGGCGCCATGCCTGCGTTTGACAGGCAGTCTTTCGAAGCCGCATCGCATCCCCACTACCTAAGCGGACCACAATGCGCCACGCGGCAAATACGGGCCTAATGGCTCCCGTTCGCGGCTGGTGCAATGAAATGGCACGCGTCGAACCTTTGTCTCTATGTAGCAACTCATGCAGCGGTGCCGGAAACGATGGCTTCGTCTGGCACATGCGCCAGTCGCTCCAGTTCCAATTGAAGGTCGCAGATCCGCTGATAGGCCGCGTCGCTGCCATCTTCGTCCCACTGCCTTACAGCAGCATCTAGAGATCGCCGTAAGCTGACCTGCCGGTTGTGCAAAGCGAGGGTGTGGCACCAGCCAACTTCCGCCTCAGTCTGATCTGCGCCGGGTCGAGCAAACTTATCGCAGGTGTGTGTCAAGGCGCGATCGGCAGCCTCGACCGCCCGCTCCGCGCTTGAATTTCTCAAGTGGGCACGCAGTTGGCTGCTGTCAAGTGGAATCTCGAGCGCGAGCACAGAAAGTAGGGCATCGCGGAGTTTGGCGAGGATTGGCGCAGTGAGGTCGATCGCCGCGATTTCTTCGGCGTGAGCCTCGATCAGCCAAGGATGATTTAGCAATGTCGTGAGCAAAAGTGCCTCACGATAGGGTGCTGCTGAGCCTTTTCCGCCGACCATCGGGCTGTTGATCAGGCTCGAGGACGGGATCGGAGGGCCGAAATTCTGGCCCTGACCGCCAAACCGACCACCACCGTATTTGCCCGCCTGGCCCCGGCCGCCTTGGCCAAAGCCCTGGCGAATGCCTTGTGACTGCTGACTGTAGCCTTGTGGAGAACGCTGGCCATTGGACGACCGCCTACCGCCAGAGTAGTTGCCCGGGCTTGCGGAGCCCTGGCGGCGTTCTGATTGTCCGTAACTGGCGTGCCATTTGGCATCGAGCCGCTGGCGCATATCCTGGCTGTAGTGAGACCGCAGGGCACCTTCGGGAATCTTTGCCAATAGTTCGCGCAGATGCTTCTCGAGGTTGGCGCGCCGCTCTGGCGTCGACCAGTCGCCTTGCAGCCACTCGCGGTCAAATAGCACCTCAGCCAGTGGGCGCGCGCGCGCCAGAATCGTTTCAACGGCTTCGGGCCCTTGCTGGCGAATCATGTCGTCGGGGTCGAGGCCGTCGGGCAGAAACGCGAAGCTCACCGAGCGGCCGGGTTCCAGCATCGGCAACACGGTATCAATGGCCCGGAACGCAGCTTTGCGCCCGGCGCTGTCGCCATCGAAACACAGGATTGGTTCGGGTGCGAGCCGCCACAGCAGTTTGATCTGATCTTCGGTCAATGCGGTGCCGAGCGGTGCTACGCATTCGCCAAAGCCGCCTTCGGAAAGAGCGACGGCATCCATGTAGCCTTCAACCGCAACGACACGATTTTTGTCATGGGCGGCCAGGCGGGCGCGGTGGAAATTATAAAGGTTGTGGCCTTTGTGAAACAGCGGCGTTTCAGGCGAGTTCAAATATTTCGCTGGCGCGGATGGGTCGAGTGCCCGGCCGCCGAACGCAATGGTCCGGCCTTTGATGCCGGCGATCGGAAACATCACGCGATCACGGAAGCGATCGTAGGGATCGGGAATATCTGCGCCGCCGATCAACATGCCCGACACCACCATTTCATCGACGGTAAAGCCATTGGCGATGAGATGCGATTTCAGTGCCGTCTTTGACGCTGGCGCATAGCCGATCCGGAATGCGGCGAGCGTTTCGCGTTTGAGACCGCGCTTTTCGAGATACCGGCGCGCATCGCTGGCGCCCGAAGAGCGCAATTGCTCCTCAAAAAATGTTGCTGACACTTCGACCAGCTTGATCAGCCGCTCGCGCTCGTCGATTTGTTCGTCGTAGCGCGGATCTGGCTTCGGCATGGTGACACCGGCTTCTTCAGCCAGCCGCTCGACGGCTTCGGGAAAATTCAAGCCTTCGGTCGTCATCAGAAACTTGAAGATGTCGCCGTGCTCGCCGGACGCGAAACAGTGATAGAAGCCCTTTTGATCGTTGACAAAGAACGACGGCGTCTTTTCAACTTTAAACGGTGACAGTCCAGCGAACTCGCGGCCTTTTTTCTTGAGCGCAACTTTGCGGCCTACCACTTGGCTCACAGGGAGCCTGGCGCGAATGTCGTCCAGCAAGTGGGGCGGGAATTTCATGATCCCGACTGTAACCGATTCGGTTCAGCCTCCGGCGCGGCCTGGGTCCAAGCGGGCCGCTATACCCGTTATCCACAGGGCTCCGGTCCAACAGCGGGATGTCCGAAGGGGCTACTTCAACGCCTCTTTGACCCAGCCACTCGCTTTGCCGAAGTCCATTTGGCCTGCAAATTTTTCTTTCAGCGCGCCCATGACTTTACCCATATCTTTGGCGCCAGCGGCACCTGTTTCCTTGATCAGAGCCGCGATGACGGCTTGAGACTCCGCCTCACCCATTTGTTTGGGGAGATACGTCTCGATCACGGCCAATTCGGCTTCTTCGATCGCGACCAAGTCTAGCCGGTTTCCAGCTGTAAACTGAGCAATCGAGTCACGGCGTTGCTTGACCATTTTGGTCATCACTGCCAATTCGTCTGCAGCCGTCAATGGATGCCGCAGTTCGATTTCGGCAGTCTGAAAGGCGGCACTGATGAGGCGCAGCACGTTGACGCGCGCCTTGTCGCCGGCCTTCAGCGCTGTGACGGTATCGTTCTTGATCGTAGTGCGCATGGTAAACTCCAGGCTTCTTGAAGTGAGCGTGCGGCCGGTGTAGTCGCTGTAGCACGCAGGTTCAAGGCCGCCGGTTCAAGGGCAATGGGTGGCTCGCTGGCCAATCGGACCGAAGCTGCGTACTGTCAACAACAATGCTATCTCAATCCGGCGAATACTGAATGGGCGCGCGCAAAACATCATCGCAGTCAGCGGTCAAGCCGGCCATGAAGTCCAAACCAGTTGCGCAAAAGGAGCGGAGGGCTGTTGATGCAACCCCTGCTGTTGCTGGCTCGCGCGACAGGCTGCTGGATACTGCGTCGCGATTTTTTCTCAACGGCAGCTATCACGGTGTCGGAATCGCCGAGATCTGCGCTGCTGCAACTGTGCAAAAAGGCACGTTCTATCATTTCTTTCCGTCCAAGACCGGCCTGTTGCTCGCGGTCATCGATCGGCGCGTGCACGAAACCGAAAAGATGATCTTGTCGATTGCGGCAGATGATGCACCCGCTTCCCGTAAAATTGTAAAGCTGTTTTCGATCTCGCCGCGTGTCACCGGTGTTGATGCGCCGCGCGATATCCAGCCGCCAGGATTTTTGCTTGGCAATATCGTGCTCGAACTGGCCTCGCAAAATCCGCCGGTACGGGCGGCAGCCAAAGCTGCATTCGATCTTTGGATCCGGGCGATTGAGAAAATAATCGTGCAGCTGGTTCGGGAAGAGAACCTTTCCAATCTCGAAACCAAGGATGCCGCCGAAGCGGTGCTTGGATTGTTGCAAGGCGCGGCCGTTATGGCGAGTGCCTATAATGAGCCTCGCAAAATGCGGGCTTGCGCCCACGTTGCCCTCAGTCTGCTGCGCGCCAACACCGAAGCGCGTTAATTTGTGACCAAATCTCCGGTCACGCGGTTGTGAGTGTTTACCACTTGACCGACCGGTCAACTAATATAAGACGCGTGCTGCGGCAAACATTAGTGGAGGCACGGCGCTATGGCGTATGCACTGAAGAAAATCTGGATTGCACCGGCATTATTGGTTGGGTTGATGTCAACCGGTGCCTTTGCACTCGAAGCGAAGGTAGAAAAGGCCGTCGCGGCCGACGCTGCAAAAGTATGGGCCGCTGTCGGCGATTTCTGCGGCATCGGTTCCTGGCATCCGGCGGTTGCCAAGTGCGTCGCGTCTGAGAAAGACGGCAAAAAATTCCGTGAGTTGACACTGAAAGACGGCGCACGACTGATTGAGCGGCTTGAGGCGTCGGATACGTCAGCGATGAGCTATACGTATTCGATCGTCGAAGGTCCGCTGCCGGTCAAGAATTACACCTCGACGCTGAGCGTCAAGGCCGATGGGGCCGGATCTAAGCTGTCTTGGGTCGGGAATTTCGACGCCAATGGCAAGCCAGATGCCGACGTGATCAAATTGATTGCCGGCATCTATGACGCTGGTGCGTCGGAACTTGCTAAAATCAAGTGAGCCCGGGAACTCGCGCAAAACACTAAATATTGAGCGTTCGTCATTGCCGAATTGGAATGCGCTCGCATTTTAAATCTCTTGATGATGCTCAAGCGGTGGGGTTCCGGTCTGCTCCAGGCAGCGGAGCCCCGCACGCAATTCATTTGTCTGGGTTGAAGACGCCAGACGGGGATGGCCCAATCACATAAGCGTCGTTGAGCGCATCTAGCAGATCCCATAGCATCCGGCACTTATAAGCAACGGCGTCGACACAAGCCTGTTGCAACGCGGCTGTTTTGGCATTTGAAATCACGAATTCAAGCGCGTATGAGGCGTCGCGCGGCGCGTGCGTCAGGCGTTTTTTGAAGTATGTCAACGCTTCGGGATCAATGAAACTGTAAGAGCCGAGCATCGCACTAAATCGCTCGCGATGCAGCTTAGCCGCAAACAACTCGGTTAGTGTGGTCGCAACGGCCGCAACAAACGGCGCATTACGCACGAATTCGAGATAAGCGTCGATGGTCTGCAGCGTTTTCGGCAACGCGCCCGTGGTAGACACGACATAGTCGCGATCAAGGCCAAGCGCGGTTGTCAGCGTCAGCCAGCGCTCAACACCACCGTCGTCCTGGCCAAAGCCATCATGATCCAGAAGGCGGAGCGTCCATTCACGGCGGAAATCGCGGCCGGCGCTACGCGAAATCAAGATCGCATCTTTTTGCGGAGCGGCATTTTGGAAGCAATAGCGATTTAAGGCCCAGGCTTGGACTTGCGTTCGCGACAGTGCTCCTGAGTTGAGCAGCACGTGGAACGGGTGCTTGTCGTGGTAGCCATCCTCGGCGACGCGGCGCAACTCGGTTTCAAAAATCATGATCCAGCTTCGCTTTATGGCGGACCGGCAGCCGCAAACCGCACACTTATTTCCCCCGGTGTAGGCGCCTGTCGCAGCCTGTTCAAGCCCGGTCGCCGCCGTATTTGCGCTGGATCGACGCGGGGTTAACCGGTCTCGCCACATTGACGCTGCGCAGCCAATCCCCTAGTAGCCACAAGCACCGAATGGTCAACATGAGGCGTGACCGGCACGTTCGCCGCATGCCAAGCTGCATGCGCTGAAATGGTGTCGATAGCCGTGTCGAAGTGTGCGCCTGAATATCACGAAAGACGGACCCAGATGAGCCATCCCGCGCCGTGGACCGACGCCCCGCAAACCGCACGCCTCGTGTTGGATGATGGCACGGTGATTTCGGGGCAGGGCTTGGGTGCTATCGGCGCCGCAGTTGGGGAAGTCTGTTTCAACACCGCCATTACCGGCTATCAGGAAATCCTGACTGACCCGTCCTATGCCGGCCAGATTATCACCTTCACGTTCCCCCATATCGGCAATATCGGGGCCAATACCGAAGATACCGAAACCTCGAATCTCGCGGCGCGGTCGGGCGTGCGCGGCTGTGTGCTGCGCGCCGAGGTGACAGATCCCTCCAACTATCGCGCCGCCCAACATCTCGACGCTTGGCTCAAAGCCCGCGGGATTGTTGCGATCTCTGGCGTCGACACGCGCGCCTTGACGGCGCTCATTCGCGACAAAGGCATGCCGAATGGCGTTATTGCGCATGAGCCGTCCGGCAAATTCGATCTCGCCAAACTCAAGGCTGACGCCAAAGCCTGGCCCGGTCTATTGGGTCTCGATCTCGTGCCCGATGTCACCAGCGGCCAGAGTTACGCGTGGGATGAAACGCGCTGGGTCTGGGACAAGGGTTATGGCCGGAACGACAATCCCGAATTCCATGTCGTTGCGATCGACTATGGTTTGAAGCGCAACATCTTGCGCTGCTTGGCTTCGGCTGGGTGCAAGGTCACCGTCGTACCGGCGACCGCAAAGGCGAGCGATATTCTGGCGCGCAAACCAGACGGCATTTTCCTGTCGAACGGCCCTGGTGATCCGGCGGCAACCGGCACGTACGCAGTGCCCGAAATCAAATCGCTGGTTGACAGCGGTCTGCCGGTGTTTGGCATTTGCCTCGGCCATCAAATGCTGGCACTCGCACTTGGTGCAACCACTAAGAAAATGCACCAAGGCCACCACGGCGCCAATCACCCGGTCAAAGACTTCACCACCGGCAAGGTCGAGATCGTGTCGATGAACCACGGCTTCACGGTTGATACAAAGACATTGCCGAAAGGTGTTTCCGAAACGCACGTGTCGCTATTCGACAAGACCAATTGCGGCATCGCGGTTGATGGCAAGCCAGTGTTTTCGGTCCAACACCACCCCGAAGCGTCACCCGGTCCGCAGGACAGTCATTACCTGTTCCGCCGCTTCTGCAATCATATGCGGGCGCAAAAAGGCATCAAGGCCGTGGCGGAACGGTAGATCATTTTTCAAGGCTTGAGAACTAAGCCGCACTCTCGATATCTGCAGACGGCCGGCCACGGTCTTCGACCAAAGCGATCGCGTCCATCAGCACGTCTGAGCTTGCGCCTTTGCGTGTCACGCATTCACTCAAGTGGCGGCGGAACAAGCGGCCGCGCGGCTGGTTATGATAAAGCCCCAGAATATGTTTCGAAATGTGATTGAGAGCGCCACCATTTGCGGTGTGCGCTTCAACGTAGGGGACTAAGCGCTTGATCGCCTCGGCGCGTGACACCGTTTCACCATTCACCCCAAAGTAGCGCCGGTCGATGTCAGCCAGCAGATATGGATCTTGATAGGCGGCACGGCCAAGCATCACACCGTCTACGTGCTTCAAATGTTCGTCGCACTCTTCAAGGGATTCGATCCCACCATTGATGATGATACTGAGTTCGGGTCGCGCCACTTTCAAACGATAGACGCGTTGATAGTCGAGCGGTGGAACTTCGCGGTTCTCCTTCGGCGATAGCCCCTTGAGCCAAGCCTTGCGCGCGTGCACGATAAATGTCCTGCACCCTGTCGCGGCAACCGTGTCGATGAAGCGCTGAAAATCGGCTTCCTCGTCCTGGTCATCAATGCCGATGCGGCACTTGACGGTGACGGGAATGGCGACGGCGCTTTGCATCGCGGCCACGCACTCAGCGACCAGCGGCGGCTCCGCCATGAGGCATGCGCCGAAGCGGCCTTCCTGGACGCGGTCAGACGGGCAGCCGACATTCAAATTGATTTCATCATAGCCGAGATCAGCGCCGATCTGCGCCGCATGCTTGAGCTTCCCGGCATTGCTGCCGCCAAGTTGTAAAGCTATTGGATGCTCTTCAGCGGAAAATCCAAGCAGGCGTTCACGCTTGCCGTGCAGCACTGCTTCGGCGGTTACCATTTCGGTATAGAGCAACGCATGGCGCGTCAGCCCACGATGGAAAAACCGGCAATGCCGGTCAGTCCAATCCATCATCGGAGCGACGCAGAATCTATGTGCTGGATAATTCAACAGATTTCCCATATCTATCAGAAGCATAAAACGTGAACGCGCACACGTTTGTTGCCGCTATGTTCGCGCCTGTGCGATCGCTTTCTCTTCCTCTCTGTGCCCGTTTCGCACAAGAAAAGCCAGCCAGAGGTACTGCACAGCTGGCCACGATCGTGAAGCTCGGTTCAGGTCACTGGCGCGCGCAAATCTGCCGTCGACAGCAATACGCGTCTCGCACCTTTCTGCAACGTGCCGCCGCCGAGACATAGGCCCGAGACACCGAACGTGCCTTCGACAAAGGCATCGGTATCAACGCCGTTAAGGCCGACCACAAAACGACGTTCGCCAAACTTATCGACATGCACATTGCCGACCTGCAGGACGTCGGGAAAGCGATCCTTCGATCCAACTCCGCGAGCGTCTCATCACGTTTGGCAAGGCCCGCGCCCGAGAAGGTGCCGGACCCGTCACGCTCGGCATCGACATCGGTTACATCAAGACGGTGCTGACCCATGCGTCGGCCGTTCACGGAGTGTCAACGGCACTTTGAATCTGACCCGGTTTTGTCCGAAGTGGCAACTTGGAACTGACCCACCCGTTCATTCAGCATCGTTCCCTTGAGCCTCGGGAACATTGCTGCTTAGACTTTTTCTTCTTTCGATGTTTTGGCCTTCGTCCCCATGGCCGTCATGGCCGGCAGACTGGGTTGCGGCCGTGCCAGGATGCCAGCGCGGCGTTTGTCTTTGAGCCGGTAGCTTTCGCCGGCAATCTGCACGACGGTGGCGTGATGCAAGATGCGATCGAGCATCGCCGCAGTCAGCACCGCGTCAGCGGCGAACGCTTCGTCCCAGCTGCCGAAGGCCAGGTTCGACGTCAACACCAGTGAGCCTTTTTCGTAGCGCCGCGCCACAACCTGGAAGAACACGTTCGCCTGTTCGCGGCCGAATGGAAGATAACCGATCTCATCAATGATCAGCAGCTTCGGCGCCGCCACAATCCGGTGCATCACTTCTTTGATCCGCCCCTGCCGTTGGGCGGCCTCCAACGTGATGATCAGATCGGCAGCTGTCGTGAAGCGCACTTTCCAACCCTTCTGCGCCGCCAGCAATCCGAACGCGATGGCCAAGTGCGTCTTGCCGGTCCCGCTCGGTCCGAGCAGCACGATATTCTCGTTACGCTCGACGAAGCCGAGTGCTGCCAGCTCTTGAATCTGCTGGCGCGGCGCGCCGGTCGCAAACGCAAAGTCGTAGGCTTCCAATGTCTTCAAGGCCGGGAAGCCCGCCATTCGTGTGATCATCTCGCGCGTTCTGATGTGCCGGGCATCCCGTTCGGAGCGCAGAACATCTTCAAGGAAGTCAGCGTAGCTGGCGTCTTTGCGTGTCGCCGCCGTCTGCGCAATCGGGCCATAGAGGTCGGGCACAGCAAGAAGCCTGAGGTCCAACGCAAGCTGGGTGATACGGTCGTGTTGAAGATTGGTCACGCCACGACCTCTTCTTTTTGAGCGCCTTCCAGCACCTCTGCAGGGAGCCGGATGGACGACGCGTAATCCAACTCATCATAAATCGACAACGGGTGTTGATAACCGGTCATCGGCTTGCGTTCTGACTTGCTCAGCAAAGTTCGCGCAGAACATCCGCGATATGGCACGGGCAGGCGCTGCAGCACCGGCCGCTCAACGATCAGCCGCTCGGCCGGTATGTCATTGGTGGTCGCATGCACACGCGCATTCGCAACCTCGCGCAGCCAACGGGCAACCGCGGCATTCGCCGAATGCTTGTCCGGTGCCACGCCAGCCTGCCGTTGAGTCGCCACAAACGGCACCCAGAAACTGCGCTTCAGATAGCCGATGAAGCGCTCGACTTTACCCTTCGTTTGCGCGCGATACGGTTGGCACAGGCGCGGCAGCGCGCCCGCATGTTTGATGTAATCGAGAAAGCCAGGATGGAACCGGTGAGCCCCGCGCCCGTACGTGTTGCGCTCCAACACAACCGTTTTCATGTTGTCGTACAGCACTTCCTTGGGCACACCGCCGAAGGCCAGAAACGCGCGTTCATGGCACGCGATCAATGTCTCGACTTGCTCGTCATCGCAAAACTCGACATACGCCATGCGGCTCCAACCGAGCGTCGCGATGAATACCTTTAACTTGGCAGTACCTTTACCAACAGTTGCCCAGTCCGCTTGCATCTGATGACCTGGCTCAGTCTCAAAGCGCACAACCGGATCAGGCGGTGACGCGGGCACTAAGCCGCGCACGAACTGCTTCACACGGCCATAGCCGCCGTCATAGCCGCGCCCCTGGATCTCGCGCATAAACACCGTTGCCGGGATAACATCCGGTGCCGCCGCCGCCATGCGCTCAACGATATACTGTTTGTAGGGATCAAGCTTCTCAGGCCGCTTCGGTCCAGGCTTCCGCGCCGCTGCCGCATCGCCCTCCCGAATATACCGCCGAACCGTATTCCGCGACCGTCCCGTCGAGCGCGAAAGCGACCGGATGCTCTCCCCGTGCTTCTTCAAAACTACCAATTCCATCTGTTCCTCCGCCTTCAGCATCGGTCCCTCCGCTTAGGAAGAACCACCTAAAGCGGTGGGTCAGCTTCATGTTGCCGCCCGGGTCAGTTTTGCACTGCCGGTGACACTGGCGAGATCCGCATCGCTGACCGTGCCTATCTACAGCCCGATCGTATTGCCAAAGTTCTCGCCGCGAAGGGCGACATCATCGTACGCGGAAAATGGAAAGGCGCGCGCTGGCTTGATGCACACGGAAGCAAGCTCGACCTCATCGCAGTTTTGAAAAATGCTTGTCGCAAGGGGCTCGTCGACCAGCCTATCTGGATCAAGGGGACGGCCAGAGAGCCGATTGCGCTGCGGGTTGTGGCCATCAGAAAGCCCAAACAGGCCGTTGCAGAGACAGTAGCACGCCTCAAACGAAGGGCTTCGCGAAA
>JANNFX010000074.1:0-8778 GCA_031380225.1 Hyphomicrobium sp. | reverse complement strand
AGGCGTTGTCAGTGCGGGGGCATCGGGTGCTGCACTTGCAGCGCCAGCAGCCAGGGATGATGTTGAATCCGATGCAGGCGCCGGAATGGCGGCGGTGACGGCTGGTGTTGGAACGTCTGGTGATTTGTCAGCAGGTTTTGCGACTGGATCAGGTGCTGGTGCTATCGCTGTTGCAGGCGCAGCGGCGGCGGCTGCTTTTGCAGCTTCTGCAGCGGCCTTTGCTTCGGCCGCTGCGTCCTGCGCGGCCTTGGCTGCTGACAGCGCTTCATTGGCCGCGGGGTTTTCAGCTTTCCACGGCAAGATTTCGAATTGTTTACGTGTCAACGCCGGATCATCAGCGGCTGTTGTGGAGGGCGCAAGCGACTGCGCATAGGCAGCCACAGCCGCAAACATCGAAATGGCGGTCATGCTGGATCGGCGGAGACTTCGCACTAAAGACATTTTTGCCTCTGCAAATGTCTTGACCAAGCTGATCGTTCGGCCGGGTACCGGAATTATGACTTTGAAACGGGTTTGCGAATAAGTGAAACAGTTGAGGCCAGGATAATAGGCCAAACAATTTGTGTGAACCACTCAAAACAGTTCCGGTGCGACCGCCTCCCGCAAGCCGTCTTGTTATGCAATCAAATCAACACGTTAGTTCTATTTCCTTATGACTGAGTTTTTATCAAACCTGGCACACAAAGCCGCGCCTCATCTGATTTTGGCCCACGGAGCGGGTGCCCGGATGACGAGTGATTTCATGACCATGATAGCCGGGTTGATCGCAGAGCGCGGCGTCAGCGTGCACCGGTTCGAGTTTGCCTACATGGCTGGCCGAAGTGCTGGAGGCGGCCGCCGTCCGCCGCCGAAGATGGAACGGCTGGTCGAGGAGTATCGGCAAGCGATCACTGATTTACGCGTAACTCTGGCTCCGGTAGTTGCCCTTTTCATTGGTGGCAAGTCGGTGGGCGGGCGCGTCGCTAGTTTGATCGCTGCAGAGTTGCACGCCCGCGCTGCCTGCAGTGGGCTGGTGTGTCTCGGCTATCCGTTTCATCCGCTTGGAAAGCCGGAGTCCTTGCGCACCGCACATTTGTCAGCGCTCGCGTGCCCGGCGCTTATTGTCCAAGGTGAACGCGATCCGTTTGGGAGCGAAGACGAGGTCGCGGCCTATCAACTCTCGCGGTCGATCGCTGTCACGTGGCTGCGTGACGGCGATCACGATTTCAAACCCCGCGCGGCAAGTGGAACTTCACATACAGCAGAGATGGCAAAGGCCACCGATGCGGTTGTGGAATTTGTGCGTCGAGAATCTGCGCCTGCGAACACCCAATGACCGTCATCCGGGACGCAACACCTGCGCCGGGATGACGAAATTTTGAGGGATGGCACCAGCCTTGGATTAAAGTTGCGACTGAACTTCAAACTTTGCGCTGGCGCACTCGCGATTAGACGGCGTGCCCGCGCACCACACGGCGGCCGGCGTAGCGGGCGACATCGCCGAGCTCTTCTTCGATGCGGATCAACTGATTGTACTTCGCCAGGCGGTCCGAACGCGACAGCGAGCCGGTTTTGATCTGACCGCAGTTGGTGGCGACCGCGAGATCGGCAATGGTTGAATCTTCCGTTTCACCCGAACGATGCGACATGACCGCGGTATAACCCGCATGCTGCGCCATCGAAACGGCATCGAGCGTTTCTGACAACGTGCCAATCTGATTGACCTTGACCAAGATCGAGTTGGCGGTCTTTTCGCGAATACCGCGTGACAAGCGCTCGGTGTTGGTGACGAACAAGTCGTCGCCAACCAGCTGGCAGCGCGTGCCGATCAAGTCGGTCAGCGCTTTCCAGCCTGTCCAATCGTCTTCGCCCATGCCGTCTTCGATAGAAACGATGGGATAGCGATTGACGAGATCTTCGAGATAGCGCGCCATGCCGGGGCTATCGAGGGTCTTGCCTTCGCCTTCGATGTGATACTTGCCGTCCTTGTAAAATTCGGTTGAAGCGCAGTCGAGCGCCAGCATCACGTCGCTGCCGGGTTTGTAGCCGGTTTTTTCGATGGCGCGCATAATGAAGGTCAGGGCTTCGTCGGCACTCTTCAGGTTTGGCGCGAAGCCGCCTTCGTCACCAATAGACGTGTTGTGGCCGGCATCTTTGAGCGACTTCTTGAGTGTATGGAAAATTTCCGCACCCATGCGGATGGCGTCGGCGCACGTTTCTGCCGAGACCGGCATGATCATAAATTCTTGAATGTCGATCGGGTTGTCAGCATGCGCGCCGCCATTGATGATGTTCATCATCGGCACCGGCAACACGTGCGCAGATGCGCCACCGATGTAGCGGTAGAGCGCCAGTCCGCTGGCGCTGGCCGCGGCGCGCGCTGTTGCGAGTGAAACGCCGAGGATCGCATTGGCGCCAAGCCGGGCTTTGTTTTTGGTGCCGTCGAGCGTGATCATCGCCTGATCGATGGCACGCTGATCTTCGGCTTCCATGCCGCCGATGGCGTCGAAAATTTCGCCGTTGACAGCGTCGACAGCTTTCAACACGCCCTTGCCGCCGTAGCGCTTCATATCGCCGTCACGCAGTTCGTTGGCTTCGTGCGCGCCGGTTGAGGCGCCCGATGGCACCGCCGCGCGGCCCATCGAGCCGTCTTCGAGATGGACATCGACTTCGACCGTCGGGTTGCCGCGGCTGTCAATAATTTCGCGGCCGATAATATCGACGATGGCAGTCATGAGATGTCCTATTCGGGGTTTTATGCGGGTGGGCAAACGAAGTTCTGCCCCGGATCAGGAGCGGCTGTGGTCTAGGAGCGTTCGCGGTCGCAGCAAAGACCCACGAGGGTAGGATTGCCTACCCGCGGGGATAGGGGTTAAATGGCGGGGTTTGGCATTGGGTCAAGCTGCGCTGTGCAAGGCCTCAAGGTCATATGGAGTCAGACCCCATACCACCGGCGCCCGCTCAAGATCGGCGACCTTTAAGTGGACATGCCCGATCCGCGTGCCGGCATGGATCGGGTTTGGCGCGCTTGGTTTTAGCGTTGCCTTTGACATCCGAGGTCTCCCTTGCAACGTGGTGACGCGAATTTTGTGGCCGGCGTTAGGAAAAGTCGAAACTTTCGGAGCGAATTGCAAGTGTCACTGCAAACTTCGGCGCTCGTGCTGTTTTCCGGCGGTCAGGATTCGACTGTTTGTCTGGCGTGGGCGCTCGCAAACTTCGACTACGTCGAGACGGTCGGGTTCGATTACGGCCAGCGTCACAAGGTCGAACTCGAAGCGCGGCAGCTGGTGCTGGCGAAGATGGCAGAGAGTATGGGGTCAGACCCCTCACAAAATCGGTCGAGTTCAAACTCAGACATCGATGTGAGGGGGCTGACCCCATACCACCGGCGCCTCGGCCCCGACACAGTCCTCGCATTGCCCGCGCTTGGCACCATCAGCGACACCAGCCTCACGCGAAACACTGCGATCGAAGTCTCGGCGTCGGGCCTGCCGACAACGTTTGTTCCGGGCCGGAATTTGTTGTTTTTCACTTATGCGGCCGCACTCGCCTGGCGGCGCGGGATTTCGACGTTGGCCGGCGGCATGTGTGAGACCGACTACTCAGGCTATCCCGATTGCCGCAATGAGACGTTGCAGACGTTAGCGAAAGCGATTTCGCTCGGGCTCGACAAGCCGGTCAAGATTGAAACGCCGCTGATGTACGTCGATAAGGCCGGGACCTGGAAAATGGCGCACGATCTCGGTGGCGATGCGTTGGTCGATCTGATCATCGAAGACACCCACACCTGCTATTTGGGTGACCGCACAAAGCGTCATGATTGGGGTTACGGTTGCGGCACCTGTCCCGCCTGCGATCTTCGCGCCAAGGGTTGGACGGCTTGGACGGCACTGTGAGCGTGTTCGAGTGTCAGTGTCGCGGCCGGAGTGCCGTGGGTTGGGTTAGCGCGGCCATGTTGTTCAATTCAATTGCCGGCCTTCATCCGCGCGTAACTCGACCTAGAGTCCTTCCGGTTTCATTTGAGCCGGAAGGACTCTAAGGCACCGCGGCTTGAGTAACACCATGAAGTACAGCTGTAGAGCGGATGACCCCGGTCTTGATCCGCGAGTAACCCGCCCTACAATTCCAATTTCGTTTTATCGTTTGCCGCCGCCGTCTGAGCGCTGCCAAGCGTAATAGCCAACAGCAACGATCGCAGTTAGCAATGATGTGCTGATGATATCGGGTCGCGTAATGAAGGCGTGCCAAGTCCAGAACGCTTGCATGGGATTGGCCTTACCCATCAAGAGGCCGTTGGCAGCGACGATGGCCAGCGACACCAAGGCAGCGATGCCGGTGATGGTCAATGCTTGCACCGCGCGCTTTGCAATTTTGGGCACCGAGATATTGGTGCGGCCAATCGCGAGCATGGTTCTGTCAGACATAAGTGCGCCTCCTGCAGTTGAAGTGCACACGGTACCTGATTCGAGCGGTGGTTGTGAAAGACTGAGCCTGAGCACAAGAAGGTGCAGGCTGCAAAACAAATCGGCGCACATCAGGGATGCGCGCCGAAGCGTTGAGATACGATCAGGTCTTGGACGTTATGCGTGCGCTTTACCGTTGCGGTTCCACCAATGTGCTACGACGCTTTGGATGGCCTCGACACTCTTTGTCAGAGCTGCCGGTTGAGCCTTACGCGCGGCCGAGATGTGGCCTTGACGCAAAGCGTCATCCAAAGATGCAGGTGAAGCGTTTTCGACATCGTCATCGGTCGCCGCCATGGCATAGCCAGCAGCCTCCTCAGGCGACAGTAACGGCTTGGAACTCAACATGATACACGTCCAATTGTTATAGCCATTTGTTTCGGCCACTGCGCGGTTCCGACACTGGATATACTACTAACGTGACAGTTATTAGAATTGTTCCAGCTGAAACCGCAGTCTCTGGTTACCATCATTGATGCGAACTTGTCGCACGTCAAGTAATTTTACGCCAAAGTCTTGACAATTTAGATTATCGCACTGCGAAAAATTTTGTGCAGTGCAGAGCTACTGTCATTTTTCTGCGGATTCGTTCCAATGTGAGACGCCGCTTAGGTGTTTCAGCATATTGCTGCGGATCGTCTCCAATCGCTCTTGCGCTCCGGTTGCTATCGCGCAACGATGACGGCGCTGTGTGTCCCCAGAGGCGCGAGGCGCGCTGCCATCGGCGGCCTAGGATGCTGACGCATCCTTCCGCGATGTTCCGTTCGCGCTTCACTCTAGGCGTACCGCACTCGACTGGATCGAGCGGCGGTCAAGGAGGTCACTATGGGTAGCACCAGCAGCCCCTCGGGCGGTAACTCACACAGCACCACCACCCCATCGGCACGCAGCGCACGCTGCATCGCACTGATCGGCCCCTATCTTTCCGGCAAAACGACCCTTCTCGAAGCCATCCTCGCCCGCACTGGCGCTGTCACCCGCCAGGGCACAATCGCCACAAAATCGACCATAGGCGACGCCTCGCCCGAAGCCCGCGACCACGGCATGAGTGTTTCCATCAATGCCGCTGACGTGACGTTCCTCGGCGACACCTTCACGTTCCTCGACTGTCCAGGTTCCATTGAGTTCCAATACGAAGGCTTAGCCGCGCTGACCGCATGTGATGCCGCGGTTGTGGTGTGTGAGCCTGATGCGAAACGTGTGCCGGCTTTGCAGGTGATTTTGAAGTCGCTTGAAGATCGCGGTATTCCGCACTTCTTGTTCTTGAACAAGATCGACACCTTTGCGACTCCCGTGCGCGATATCATTCCGCTCTTGCAGCCGGCCTCGCAAAAGCCGCTCGTGCTGCGTCAAATCCCGATCTGGGAAAACGGCATCGCGACGGGTTTTGTCGATCTCGCATCGGAGCGGGCTTTCGTTTATCGCGAACACGCCGAATCTCAAATTATCGAGTTGCCCGCATCGCTGTCGGACCGCGAAAAAGAAGCGCGTTTCCAGATGCTCGAAAAGCTTGCTGACTATGATGATAACTTGATGGAGCAATTGCTGTCCGACATCCCGCCACCCAAAGATGTGGTGTTCGATGATCTCACTCGCGAACTGCGCGAAGGTTTGATCTGTCCGGTGTTGCTCGGCAGCGCTGAAAACGGCAACGGAATTTTGCGGTTGTTAAAGGCACTGCGTCATGAAGTTCCGTTCGTAGATGCAACCGCCAAGCGCTTGAAGCTCGAAAACACCAAGTCGTCAGCATTTGTTTTGAAATCGCTCTACACCGGTCACGGTGGCAAGCTGTCGTTGACCCGCGTTTTGACTGGCACTCTGCCTGACGGCGCAACTGTCACCGGTGCTTCAGGCCGCGACGAGCGCATCGCCGGAATGTTCACGATGAAGGGCGAAGACGCGCAAAAGCGGACTGCTGCAAAGGCTGGCGATACGGTCGCGCTCGGCCGTCTCGACGGCATCAAAACTGGAGAGACGATCACCACGGAGAAGTCGATCACGCAAATCAAGCCGCCGCCGCCGCCGGAGCCGGTCCTTGCCTCGGGCATCGGGCTCAAGGACCGCAAAGACGAGGTCAAGCTATCTTCGGCGTTGGCGAAACTCGCTGAAGAAGATCCTTCACTGTCAGTCGAGCATACCACCGACACGCATCAAATTTTGCTCAAAGGGCAGGGCGAAATGCACCTGCGCGTGGCGTTCGAACGGCTGGCGCGCAAGTATGGCGTCACTGTTGAACGCATGAAGCGTCAAGTGCCTTATAAAGAAACGATCAAGGCCAGCATCGAAATCCGCGGCAAGCACAAGAAGCAGTCGGGCGGGCATGGTCAGTTCGGCGACGTGAAGCTGATCATTGAACCGCTGCCGCGTGGCTCGGGCTTCAAGTTCGGCGACAAGATCACCGGCGGTGTGGTGCCGAAGACCTACATCCCATCTGTTGAAATCGGCGTGTCAGACTATCTGAAACACGGCCCGCTAGGGTTTCCGGTCGTCGACTTGGCGGTGACGCTGACCGATGGCTCGTATCACGATGTCGATAGTTCAGACATGGCGTTCCGGCTGGCCGGCCGCTTGGCGATGAGCGAAGGCATGCCGAAATGCACGCCGGTTCTGCTCGAGCCGGTAATGGCAGTTGAAATCTCGGTGCCATCGGATGCGACAGCGCGCGTCAACGGCATCATCTCGCAACGCCGCGGCCAGATCCTCGGCTTCGACGGGCGTGAGGGATGGCCGGGTTGGGATGTCGTATCGGCGCATATTCCAGAGTCGGAGATGGATGACCTGATCATAGAATTGAGATCAGCCACCGCCGGTACAGGCACCTATTCGGCACGCTATCATCACTTGAGCGAGTTAACCGGGCGGCTCGCGGACAACGTGCTTGCGGCCCACAAGTCCGCCCTCGCAGCGGCGGCAGAGTAGGGGATCTTTGAGCCAACTTAACATCAGAAACCCCGGGGCTTGTCCCCGGGGTATGCTTCTATTGAACTCGGATGTAGGCCGGCTAGCAGCGGAGCGAGAGCCGGCAAAGCCTATCAATTCAGCCGCTGTGCCGGATCTCGCGACGTCGAGCGCTGCACCGGCGGCCTCCAGTGTTGCTAGCTAACATCACATCCCCATCGAACCTTTGGCTGATGGTTGCGGGGTAGGGTAACTGCCGCCTACAACGAATGCGCGCGTTTTTGAGTAAGACGGTTGTTTGTTGTGGGGGTTCTATGTTCCGGGTTCGCTATGCCGTAGGCGCCGCTTTGATGGCTGCCTTGCTGCCTGCCGCCGCTTCGGCGGATGCGATATCTGACAACCTCAATGTCATCCGCATGAGCCCGCCACTTGCTTACTATACGCCAGGCACCATTGCGCGCGGCTACCTTGATAAACAAGTCTTCGAGCGCACGGGCGAGAAGCTGCTCAAGGTCAACACGGTGCGCTGTAAAGCGCCGTTCGACAAAGATGGTTTTGAGCAGAGCCTTGAAGGCGCGTCGTTCGCAGGCCACAGCGACACCTCGTTTGGGCTTTCGGCTGGTTGGGCCAATCTGTTGAATGCGTCGTTCAAAAAGCAGGCCGTTGACAGCGTCAGCCTGACGTTCACCGGCACCATCTACGAGTATCCAGAAAACATACTCGAAAAGCAGCGCGTCGCTTGCCTTGGCTCCAAGAACCCGAAGGGCGAAAAGAGCCGCTTTCAATTCCAAATCGTGCGCTTAGCCGTCGGCAAGTTTGAATACACGTTGAACTTCAAAAACGACATCTCGGCCAACGCCAAGGCCAACCTGACTGCGAAGTTCGCCGGTGAACTCGGCATCAGTTCCGGCGTTAATCGCGGCGGCACCGTTACGCTTCCGCATGGCGCCATGGCCTTCCCGCTGTGGCGTGAAGACTGGTGAGACCAGTTGATCAAATTTGATGTAATTTAGAATTGCAAAAAGTTTGCAACGGCTGTGTCGCAAATTGCGACGCACGTTGAACTATTGTCAGCCAAATAACAGTGAACAGTTTGTGATTTTTGGCAGCCTGCGTAGTGTTCCCTTGCTCATCAAAAAAGGGGACGCGCGTGGACGACATCTTCATTGATCCCATCGACTTTATCGAAGACCCAGTAGAGGATCCCGTCGAAGATCCAGCCTCCGGAGATGAACCCGATCTCGAAGACGACGACATCCAATGCGGTGACGATGACGACGCCGAAGATGGCGGCGACGGGGACGATTGGATGGACGGCGCCGGTGGCGACGACGATCTCAATGGCGGGACCGGCAACGATGACATTGATGGCGGAGACGGCAACGACGATGTCTCCGGTGACGACGGCGACGATCTGATTTCGTGTGGCGACGGCGAT
>JANNFX010000061.1:0-7919 GCA_031380225.1 Hyphomicrobium sp. | reverse complement strand
GAGCTGTCGCTGCCATCGACTATATGAAACGCCGCTTGGTCGAAAGCAATTCCGACCGGCTGCGTGGCATTGAAACCGGCGAGCACGTCGTTGTCGGCGTCAATCGCTTCACCGAAACCGAACCATCGCCGCTGACGACCGGCGAAGGCTCGATCATGGTCGTCGATCCGGCGGTTGAAGCCGAGCAGATTGAAAAGCTGAAGGTTTGGCGTTCGTCACGCGATGCCGCTGCTGTCAAGGCCGCTTTGGCCGATCTCGAAAGCGCGGCTAAGGAAGGCCGCAACGTTATGGAACCGTCGATTGCGTGCGCAAAAGCTGGTGTCACCAGCGGCGAATGGGGCGGCCTGTTGCGTCAGATCTTCGGCGAATACCGCGCGCCAACTGGCGTTTCGCAGTCAGCCGTTATACAAGAAGGCACGGCGCTCGATGAAGTCCGTGCCGCGGTTGAAGCGGTCTCCAACACGCTCGGCCGGCGGGTTAAGTTCTTAGTCGGCAAGCCCGGCCTCGACGGTCACTCAAATGGCGCCGAGCAGATTGCAGTTCGTGCCCGCGATGTCGGCATGGAAGTGGTTTATGAGGGTATCCGGCTGACACCGTCGCAAATTGTGCGGGCGGCGATGGACGAGTCCGTTCACTGCGTCGGTCTGTCGATCTTGTCGGGCAGTCATTTGCCGCTGGTTCGTGATGTGATGGATCGCATGCGCGCTGATGGATTGGGCAATATTCCGGTCATCGTCGGCGGCATCATTCCGCCCGAAGACGAGGTTAAGCTCAAAGCCATGGGTGTTGCTGCGGTTTACACGCCGAAGAACTTCAAGCTCAACGACATCATGGCTGACATCGTTCGCATCGTGGCGGGAGAAGCCAAGGCCGCGTAGTTCCGATTTTCGTTTCAACTGTCAAAGGCTGGTTTGGACACACCGATCTGAACCCGGAAACCACATGAGATCAGACACTAGAGCCAGGCTCGATTCTGCGCTGCGTAAGCAGCAGTTGAAGTTGGTTGGAATTGGCGCAGGCGTTGCAGCCGTGATGGGCGCTCTGCTCTGGTACACGTCGCTCGATGCCACCATCAAAAACCGGCCCGCTCCTGGAACCATTAGCGCGATCGACGCTGCTGCTGGCCAAAGCACGCAAATTGTGGAAAACGAAGTTTTTGTGACCGTCAAACTTGATGATGGCCGCGCTGCGCGCGTGCTGGTGCTCAAGACGTCTAAACCGGCACTTGGCCAAAAGGTCGAAATCGCCGAGCATATCCACGGTTCCGGCCGCTCGACATTTAGTTGGAAGTGACGCGGCTAAACCCAACTTGACGCCACCCCCCGTTACCCACTAGACACGCGGTCCGGTGGCCCCGATGGCGAAACTGGTAGACGCGCCGCACTCAAAATGCGGAGCCGAGAGGCGTGCTGGTTCGATTCCGGCTCGGGGCACCAAATTTCAACATTTTTGACACATGTAGCTGCCATGCCTAAAAACATGGCGTGTTCCAAAGCCGCCGCAGGTTGCCCGCCTGGGCGGCGGTATGCTAACTCGACAGCCTATCGACATTTTATGCCCTTGCGGAAACCCTGGGGTCGGCATGCGCTTTAAAAATTTCTTGGCTCTAGTAGCGGTCATTTTGTTCGTAGCAGTCCCCTTCCGGGCTGCTTGGGCAGGGCCAACTCTGCTATTCGATCCCGCCGATGGCAAAATCCTCTACGCAGAGGATATCGACGACCAGTGGCATCCGGCTTCTCTGACTAAGATGATGACCGCCTACTTGGTGTTCGACGCGATCAAAGACGGCACACTCAAGCTCGAAACCCAAATCGGGTGCAGTGAACTGGCGTTCCAGCAAAGCCCGAGCAAAGTTGGCCTGCCAATCGGCGCGTCGATGACGGTCGAAACCGCCATTCAAGCGCTGATCATTAAAAGTGCCAATGACGTCGCCATGATGCTGGCGGAAGCGGTCTCTGGGTCAGATACGGCATTTGTCGCGCAAATGAACCTGACCGCTAAACGGCTCGGCATGTCGCGCACTACATTCGTCAATCCCAATGGACTGCCTGCCTCCGAGCAAGTGACGACGGCGCGCGACTTGGCCCGGTTGACGCGGGCCATCCTGACCGACTTCCCGCAGTACGCTTCAGTATGGGCGATGCCGGAAATGAAGTTCGGCAAGATGCGGCTCCGGTCTCACAATGGCTTGTTGAAATCCTTTGAAGGCGCGGACGGCATGAAAACCGGGTTCATCTGCGATTCCGGTTTCAATGTCGTCGCCAGTGCTACGCGCGACGGCCGGCGGTTGATGTCAGTCGTTCTCGGTGAACAGACTGGCGGCGATCGTACCATCCGAGCGGCGAGCTTGCTTGAGCACGGCTTTCAGAACTACGGCTGGAAACTTTTGTTCAATCCCACAACCATCGATACCGCACCAATCGCGGCTGACGCCCGGCCGATCACCAGTATGCGCGAGCAGGTGATTTCATGGGAATGTGGCACGCGCAAGCGCCCGCATACGGCAGGCCTCAAGAAAGGTAAGCCGAAAACACTCGGTATGCGGGTGGCAAAAGCCAAAGCAGAGGCCGCGAAACAGAAGACGAAACCAGCCACAGGCGCAGACGCCGCGCCGGCAGGTGATAGCAAAGCAGCAGGTGATGGGGCAGTTTCTCAGAAGCCCGCCACTGCGACCGGTGACGCAGCACCCGCTCAGAAGCCAAAACCGAAGGCTGAGGCTGCACAACCCTCCGCCGCCACGAGCGCGCAATAGCGCGCGTCGTGTCGACCACGTCAGTGCGAAAAGATATCGACGTCTGGAAAACCGGCAAGATCGAGGGCTGCTCGCGCCGGCAGGAACTTGAACGCGGCGTCTGCGAATGTGCGCCGCCCGTCGCGGTCTAACATGACATCAAGCTTGGCTTTGATGGCGTGCAGATGCAGCACGTCGGACGCCGCATATTCAAGCTGCTGCGGTGTCAACTGAACCGCGCCCCAGTCGGAACTTTGCTGCTGCTTTGACAATTCAATTCCAGCTAGTTCGGCCACGAGATCCTTGAGGCCGTGCCGGTCGGTATAGGTGCGAACCAGCTTCGATGCGATTTTGGTGCAGTAGAGCGGCGTCGTCTTAACGCCGAGATGTTTTTCCAAGACCGCCACATCAAAGCGCGCAAAATGAAAAATCTTCAGCACTTTGGCGTCGGTCAGCAGCGCCTTAAGGTTGGGCGCATCGTAGGATGAACGGTCGAGCTGCACTAGATGCGCGCTGCCATCGCCGGCTGAGAGCTGTACTAGGCACAGTTTATCGCGATGCGGGTTAAGCCCCAGCGTTTCGGTATCGATGGCAACACTGGCACCGAATCCGACGGACTTCGGCAGGTCGCCTGTGTGGAGTTCAATGTGCTGGGGCATGTTGGGTCCAAGGCTGCATGTCGTTATCGGTCCGCGGCCGAGCCGGAAGTTCTGCGTTACAAGATTAAATTGGCTTTGCATCGGTGCCCGGTTGCGGTCAACGCCAAACTGGCAGTGATCCAACGCCAAAAAGTCCGGCTACCAAGTGAAATTAACCTAAAATTTAGCATGACGCGGACGATCCGTCTGCGTGGCTTTAGGGTTGCAATGCCGGATTGGGGTGCGCCTGTCCGCGTCCATCCGCCATGCAATGTCCCACCATGAGATCGATCACATGCCGATTACCGTGACGCTGACCGAATATGACGACACCAAGGTGTTTGACGATCAGGATTACCTTATCAACGCGCTTGGCGGCGCCAACCTCATCAAGACCGGCAATGGCCGAAACATCGTCTTTGGTGGGCCTGGAAAAGATACCGTCACCACAGGCGCTGGCGACGACCAGGTCGATGGCGGCGATGATGATGATCTGATTTTTGCGGGCGACGGCAAAGACACCGTCTACGGCGGCGGTGGCGACGATGTGATCGACAGTGGCGCGGGCGACGACACGGTCTATGCTGGCGCGGGCAATGACACGATATTTGACGGCGCTGGCAATGATATCATCAATGCTGGCGATGGTGACGACGAGGTTATCGGCGGCTCAGGCCGCAACGCGATTTTTGGCGGCCTCGGCAACGACACCATTTCCGGCGGCGGCGACGGCGAAGCGCTCGACGGCGGCGACGATGACGACGTGATCTTCGGCGCCGGCGGCGACGACGAAATCTACGGCGGCGCAGGCGACGATACGCTCGACGGTGGCGACGGCCGCGACACCGTCTATGCCGGTGATGGCAACGATCAAATCTACGGCGGCAACGGCCAAAACGTCGTCTTCGGCTCGGCTGGCCGCGACACCATTCACGGCGGCAACGACGGCGAAGACGTGGACGGCGGCGATGACAACGACCTCGTATTTGGCAACGGCGGTAACGACCAAATCTACGGAGGCGGCGGCAATGATGATCTTTATGGCGGCGCCGGACGCGACGTCATTTACGGCGGCCCCGGCAGTGACTTCATCGTTGGCGGCAGCGGCAAAGATGTCCTCTATGGCGGCACAGGCCGTGATTTCTTCGCCTTCCAAAACGTGTCTGAAAGCCGTGCTGGTGCGGCGACGCGCGATGTCATCAGAGACCATCGTCCCGGAACGGATACGATTGACCTCCGCGATATCGACGCCAATGCACACGTGAACGGCAATCAGGCCTTGACGTTCATCGGCACGCATAACTTCACCGGCACTGCGGGTCAGCTCAACTACAAGCTCGTTGATCTCGCAGGCACCGCGCATGACAAAACGATTGTCTCAGTCGACGTTAATGGCGACCGGCACGCCGACCTTCAAATCGAATTGAGCGGTCTCAATCATCTGAACGTATGGGATTTCTTGGCGTAAGAACGGCCGCAGTCCGCCGGCCAAAAATTTCAAAACAATCGAGGCGGCTCAACCGGGCCGCCTCCTTTTTTGTCAGCGCTTTCATTTCGCGAGTTTCTGTAGGTTGGGTTAGCGGCGGCCACTATCAGTATCTATAGCTGCGTACTTCATTCCGCCGCGTAACCCAACACTTTGCTGCGGCGATTGAGACCAGTATCTGGAATTGGGATCGCCCCGTGAAAGGTGTTGGGTTACGCGGCGGGGGAGACAGTTGTATTCGAGTTTTCGAGGTGTGGGCCGCTGCTACCCCAACCTACGGAACTCTGGTTCCCGGACGGCGCGTGGCATTGCCGTCGAAGGAGATGAAAATTGCGCCATTCGCGGCGATCCGGGATCTTCCGCGATCATTATCATCGCCTGGACTTGAAATCACGTTGTACTTTGACCGGTATCGATCCCGGATAGCCGCACTGGCGTCAGTCCCATCTGCTTTCAGATTTGCGCGACGCGGCTTCCGGGAACCAAGTCTCCGTGATCGTTGATTAACGGCCACAAAGAATAATGCTGGCGGTGCATTCGGTGCGATCCGCCGACAAAATGTAAGGGCCGCAGCGCATATTTTTCCCGGTGACGCGAATGCGTTTCAACCCACTCGAGATCATATTGCCGCGAACATCGGCGGCATCCAGCTTCAAACTATTGATGGCAATCGCGCGGGCTTCGCGCTTGGTCGCGGCGTTGGCGGTCATACTGACCGGCTCGCAGTTTGCCCCAACATTTCGGTCCGGTATCCGGGCGTCATCCCGGTCATAGGTGGTGACGCAGGCCGATAACGCGAGCGCGGCGCAGCAGATGGCCAGCGGGCGCGCGAGCGGCAACAGCTTGGACGCGTACATAAGGTGGGACCCTCGTTTTGACCCACCCCCTACTCTCGGACGACATGGTCGATGATGGTACGACCGATCGTCCGCTTACTCCCCGAAATCGATGTGCCGCCAACCCGTGACGCCAACATGGCACAACTGCGGCCCGTTTGAGACTTATGGCGACGGTGTGGATAAGTCGTGGGTGCGGGGTGCGGGGTGCGAGCGTCGCGAGTGTGTCTGGTTTTGAGGGAGTGCTGCGATTCGAGGTTTTGCGGATGTCAAATTTGACTCGAAGCGGACTTCTATCCTCCACGATATCCATTGCTGAATTTCGGATGAGCTTCCATTATGGGTCGTGAAATCGGAGGTTTCGGCAGTTGGCGTATCGTGGTCTTGATCGCGCAGCGCCGGTCATGGCGGAGGTGGCATCGGATAGCGCGTTAACTGTTATGCATCCGAAGCCGATCTGAATGCGAATGCGGACGCGCACGCCCCACGATTGAGCAGGAGGGACGCACCCCATGAAGTACATCGCGCCGATTGCCGTGATCGCCATCGTGCTTCTTCAATTCTCTGGGGCTGTTCCGAAGTCGAGCGTCGGTGGCCCGATGACCCTCGCAGTGGTGTTTCTCGGCGCCGCGCTGGCCGTTGGGATCCACGAGGCATGGACGAACAAGCGGGGTGTGCTCGGCTGGATTGTGAGTATCGTCGCCGCGTTCGTAGGCGGTTTCGTGGCCGGCGGCGTGTTCGGTGACATTCTTGTAGTACCGATACTCGCGCTCCTAAATCTGGGAGGGTTAAATCTGGGAGGTTCGCTCGCGGCCACGGGAGGTCCCCTGCTTTATGTCGCCCTCGCCGGCATGATGCTCCTCATGCTGCTGGGATCGTGGACCGCGCTGCAGATCGTGAACCGGTGGCGATGAGTTTCTTTGGGAGTGGCGCAGCGACGATTGCTCATTTGATCACCTGCCGTTGGTCTTCTTGATTTCCGGCTGGACGACGGCCGCTCCTGACCCCAAGCTTTCATCGACTTTCCATCCGCTTTCGCAGCAAACCGGTCACCCCCACCCCCAAAAAAAATTGCCAGTTGGTCTGTAAGCCGGGTTCTGTCTGACCCTCCCGCCTTCGCTGCAAGCAGCTACGGCGCGGCGAGCCGCGACGGCCATTCATCTCGGACGCGTATCGCTACGCGCCTCTAGCAACCAACCCGGGCGAGTGTCTGGAAACAGACTCCGTGCCGGGTTGCCCCGCACGCGCTCGCCCCTATTTGGTTTTGCTCCCGGTGGGGTTTGCCGTGCCGCGGCTGTTACCAGCGCGCGCGGTGCGCTCTTACCGCACCGTTTCACCCTGACCTTCGCGAACTTGCGCCCGCTCGGGCGGTTTGTTTTCTGTGGCACTTTCCCTGGGGTTGCCCCCGGCGGCCGTTAGCCGCCACCGTGTTTCCATGGAGCCCGGACTTTCCTCGACAGGTGACCCTGCCACGACCGTCCAACCAACTGGCGCTGCACTTAGTAGGCGTCCGGCGCGATGCGTCAAGCGCGAACACGTCAAATTTGTTCAAACGTAGGTCGGGTAGAGCGCAGCGAGACCCGACCTACGAATCAATGGCGTTCGATTCAAAACTTAAACGACGATGAGACCGTACCATAGACCGAGTCTTCCCCGCCCTGGCCGGTGCCGCTGCTTTCGGCGTAGCCACCTGAAATCGCCATCTTGCTGTCGCCGCCGAAGATCAGAGAGAACAGTGTCGGCAGGCCGGAGATGAAGGCGCCGTAGCGGACCTGATCAAAGTCTGCGTTGCCGAGGCCCATGACTTCGGGACCGATGGTCAGGTTCCAAGCCGCGCTGCCAAGGTTCCAGCCGACGCGGGCGCGCGACCAGTAGCTGTCAAATGCGGTCGAGTAGTTGCCGGTCAAGCCAATATAGAGCGGCGCGCTGGCGGCTGTTTCAGCTTCGAGCTGACCTTTAAAGCCCCATTCGTCATCGACGACGACGCTCAAAGCATCGAAGCCGGTGCGGTCGTGATTTTGATAGTCCGCCATGGCGTAGGCGGCCAAGCGCAAGCCGCCGCTGTAGATCTGATAGCCGAGCCCGACTTCACCACCGAAGTGGTCGGTGTCGATGTGAGTGCCGCCGATGGTGTCGTATTCGTAGTTGCCGTACGAGCCCATCACGCGCAGCAGCAGGCCGTCGCTGCCGAGATTGCGATTCAACGCATGAACGGCACCGAGATACGA
>JANNFX010000188.1:0-10052 GCA_031380225.1 Hyphomicrobium sp. | reverse complement strand
CGGCGAAGTGCGGCGCCTCATCCAAGGCGGCGGACTACGCGTCAATGATGAAGCGGTCACTGATGACAAACTTAAATTGACCCCCGCCGATATCACTGATGGCATCATCAAGTTGTCGATGGGCAAGAAAAAACACGTGCTGTTGAAGCCTGTGTGAGGCGCGGCAGTAAAGTGTACTTATTCTGATGTTTGTGATGGAACTGGGCACTGTAGGTGCCACTTGATGCCGCCGGGCGCAAAGTCGATTTTCGCCGATCCGTTCAGCGATGACGCTACCATTTTCTCAATCACAATGGAGCCGAAGCCCTTTCGGACCGGTGGTGATTTAACCAGCGGCCCGCCGGATTCGGCCCAGGTAAAATGCAGCATAGGTGCGCCGTCTGCATCTGTTGCGATGTCCCAGGCCACGTTGACTTTGCCCATCGGTTTGGACCACGCTCCATATTTTACGGAGTTTGTTGCAAGTTCGTGCAACGCGAGGCCGAGGGCCTCCGCGGCCGTGGCGGGCAAGTCAACGACTGGACCCTGTGTATCGAGACTAGCACGATCCTCTTGGACGAATATTTGAAGTTGCTTTCTGACGAGATCTCCTAGTCGCACCCCCTTCCAATTTTGATCGATGAGAAGGTCATAAGAGGCCGCAAGGGCTCGCAGTCGCTGACCGAAACTGCTGGCAAAATCTTCTACCGTCTCGGCATCAAGGGAGGTCCGGTTGGCAATTGCTTGGATGACCGCGATCTGATTTTTTGAACGGTGAGCCAGCTCCCTCATCAGGAGCTGGACATGAGCATCCGCAGATTTTCGATCGCGGATATCGCGAATAATGAAAGAGACTGCGATAATCTCGCCATCCGGTTTGCGAATTGGCGCAGACGAAATGGAGACATCGGCGAGCGAGCCATCACGCAAGCAGCGTACAGTTTCAAGACGAACTGATTTCCCTTCAAGGACCTCCTCGAGTGTCAATTCGAGTTCCCGGATACGGTTCTTCGGACCCAAAATCGTCTTGGACTGCCCAACAATCTCATCCGCAGTGTATCCGAACAGGTTTTCAGCTCCCGAATTCCAAGTTAGAATTTTGCCATCGATGTCTGTGCTCAATATTGCATCGGCGTTGGACGCAACGAGCGCCGCCAAGTGCGCGGTTTTGGTCATGGTCTTTTCTAAGGCAACGCGGACATCGTCCAGTTCTACGATGCGATGATTGCTTTCTATGTAAGGGCGGCCTTCACTCATGGCGACTGCGAATTTGCTGATATTGCGCACAGGTTCGGCAATGCGGCGTGCTTGGCGGCTGACCCATGCCATGGCGACAAGAAGAAGTGTGCAACCACCAAGCAACGCTAGCCCGATCTTGCGGTCAAGCGGCGCCGTCAGGTCAGCCTTTGGTACAGCGACAACTGTGGTCCAGTTAGTAAGCGCTGAACGGTAGAAAACATTGAGAACTTCAGCGCCTTCCCACGTGACGTTCTCGAAAACTCCAGATTGAACGGGACCTGCCGCTGCGACACCAAGCTCGGGGCGAGCCAGTTGGCCAACCCGGCGGTCGCTGTCGAGGCTACGCGCAATGAAACGGTTTTCCCGGTCGACGATTGCGCCAACCCAATCTTCTCCCATTCCAGACTCATTGAACAACTCGTTGTTCAGTTTCGCAGCGTTGATTTCCGCCGCGACGCCGTACATCGCTCGCTCGCCGCTTTTGATGGGCACGCCAATGCTGAAAACAGCGGCCTTGCCCACTCCTTTAATGCCAGAAACTGCAGAGTTGCTTTGAAGTGCACGGCCGTAGAAACCCGGTTCGGGCTCTGGAATTTCGGTCGAGCGTGCAGCCGGTATCGGCCCGTCTTGGGTGAACGCCCAAGCGCGGACCACGATCGATTGATTTTGCAGCTTTGCTAGACTTTTCTCTAATTCCGCAAGTCCTTCGCTACCGACAGGCGCCGAGTTAGCCAACATATTGAGCAGGACGATATGGCGTGAGACTTGCCCGTCAGCCCTCTCTGAGATCCGGCGCGCAACATTTGCACGCTTTACTTCAATCGCCGTGCGCTCGGCCCGGGCCAGCTTGATTGCTAACCCTGTCGTGAGCACAAGCAAGGGTACCAGAATGAGTGTAACGAGCGCTAGAAGCCGGAATCGAATGGTTCTCGGCTGACTGGTATCGAACACCCTGAACCCTTGCCAATCGCTCATAAAAATGGATCCGGGAAATTTAGTGAAGAAGCAGGGTCGAGATCCACAAATACTACATGTAGCCCAAATTTAGCTCTAGCAAAAACAGCGTTAATGCCTGCAAAAGGACTGAGGCCGATCAGGCATTAAATCCACTCCAATCCAATATCGGCGGTTTGTGAGCCCGAAGCGCTCGAACGAGCCAACACCACAGTCAAAGTCATAGTCACAGTTCAATTGCCAGCGGACATGATCAAGCAAGCCTAAGCATCATCAACAACGCAACGGCCAATGCAGTGCAGTGCAGTGCAATGCAGTGTGATTTTTTGATTTTCATTTAAGCCCCCATTGTAATGGTCCGTGATCGTCGTTCCACCTACGCGATCCTTGAGTGCTGATGTCAGTCGCTGTCCACGTCAGCTCGTGCGCCTCACACGCCTCGCGGCCCGAAAAGAATGATGGCAGCGCCCAAAACGCACACGGCTCCACCCGCCAAATCCCAGCGGTCAGGCTTGGCGCCTTCGACCGCCCACAGCCAAACGAGCGAAGCTGCAATGTAGATGCCGCCGTAGGCTGCGAACGCCCGGCCGGCGAATTCGGCGTCGATGCGGGTCAAGATCCAGGCGAAGGCGATGAGGCTTGCTACACCCGCCGCCAGCCAGGCAGGCGCGGCCCCCTGCCGGACGACGGCCCAGAATGCGAAACAGCCAGCGATCTCGCAAACCGCGGCAATAGCGAAAAACATCAATGATGTCATGATATTACCATCCAACCCTTGGGTCGCGTCCGATAAGCCCCGCGACCGCCCGGTTGTTGCAAATTCCGGCCAATGCTGGCAATAGACCGCGATCTCATCAGATCTGCTGAGACGTGTCGCGGCACCCTTGGAGGCCGGGCACAACATTCTTTGGAGAAAACAGCCATGGCACAGCTCATTGAGCTCAAAGCCGAGGCGCGCCCGCGTGGCGGCAAGGGGGCCGCACGCCAAGCTCGTCGAGACGGAAAAATACCCGCCGTAATTTACGGTGACGCACGGCAGCCCGAGACCATCAACCTCGACTACAATACGCTGTGGAAGCAGGTCTTGAAGGGCCACTTCACCTCAACCGTGTTCAACGTCGAAATCGACGGCAAGAAGCAACTCGTTATTCCGCGCGACTTGCAGGTCGATCCAGTCAAGGATCTGCCCTTGCATGTCGACTTCCTTCGCGTTGGCAAGGATGGCATCATTCGCGTTGGCGTGCCGGTGAAGTTCGTCAATGAATCGATGTCGCCTGGATTGAAGCGCGGCGGCATCTTGAACATTGTCCGCCACAACATCGAAGTGCTGTGCCCGTACGACAAGATCCCGGCGATTTTCGAAATCAGCCTCGAAGGTCTCGACATCGGCCGCTCGATCCATATCTCAGCTGTGGACATGCCTGACGGCGTCAAGCCCGCGATCAAGGATCGTGACTTCACGATCGCGACCATCGCTGGCCAGCGTAAGGAAGAAGAAGTTCTGGCTGCTGGCGACGCTGCTGCGGCTGCAACTCCGGTTGCGGGCGCTGCTCCGGCTGCTGCTGGAGCCAAGGGTGCAGCTCCGGCTGCGGGCGCGAAGGCTGCCGCTCCGGCCGCCGGTGGCAAGGCTCCGGCTGCTGGTGGCAAGGCAGCTCCTGCTGCTGCGGCCAAACCGGCAGCGAAGCCTGCTTCGAAGAAGTAGGTCGAAACGCTCTGCGGCGCTGCTCTCTTATCGGGGATCAGCGCCGCGGCGCTCGTTATCGTGTGAAACTGAGTTTAGGACCGTTTCACTTTTCGGGGTCTGGCCATGAAACTGTTCGTGGGATTGGGCAACCCCGGCGTAAAATACCAATTTCATCGCCACAACATTGGCTTCATGGCGGTCGAGCGCATCGCCGATCGTCACAAGTTCGGACCGTGGAAGAAGAAGTTCCATGGCTACGCTGCCGACGGCGAAATTGGTGGCGAGAAAATTCTGCTGCTCAAGCCTGACACGTTCATGAACGACAGCGGCCGTTCCGTTGGCGACGCTGCAAGATTTCTCAAAATTGAGCTCGGAGATATCGCCGTATTCCACGACGAACTCGATCTGGCGCCGTCAAAAGTCAAGGTCAAAATTGGCGGCGGCGACGCGGGCCACAACGGCTTGCGATCCATCTCGGCGCACCTTGGTTCTGAGTATAAGCGCGTGCGGCTCGGCATCGGACACCCAGGCTCGAAAGATGTCGTCATCCATCACGTGCTCGGCGACTTTGCCAAAGCCGACGCCGCTTGGCTCGACGCGCTATTGAATGCCGTCGCGGACGCCTGTGGCCGCTTAGCATCCGGCGATGACGCCCGCTTTCTGACTGATATTGCGCGTGCCCTTGAGCCGCCGAAAGCAGTGAAGTCTGCTCCGCCGGCTGCACCAGCCAATGACACGGGGAAGCCCAATACTCATGTTCCTCAGCCCAAAACCAACCCCGGCACACCAACCTCAGCCAAAACCGCGTTCGCTGACAGGCTCCGCAAGCTTCTGAAACCTAATCCCAATAACGATTGACACTGTTTTTTCAGAACGCACCCTTCACTCGAGTTGTAAATAGTTTATATCGAGCCCGGCGCCGGGGATGGAACAACGGGCGCCGAATGAGCTCGGGGGCACGCCATGAATATCGCCAGCAACGACAACGATCAACAAGACGCCAAGCGCGGTGCCGGAGTTCTCCTGGCGCGCGGACGAAGTGGATGGCGGGCTTATGACTGGATCGATCGCGTGCGCTGGTTGTTACAGCAGTTCGTACAAACGCGCGGCGAAGCCATTCTAATGGCCGGATCGGCTGCATTGGTCTCGGGCGTCGCGGGCGTCACGGCATTTGATGCCATCGAAGCCAAACGGCTGTCGTTCGCACCGCCAGCAATAGAGCGCGTGCGCTCAACGGAAAATTCAACCGTGTTCACGATCGAAGGCTTCGACAAGGCCGGCAAGCGCGGCCTCTTCGATGTGGTCGTGGCGAAGAAGGAATTCCTGTGGGTCAAAGGCAGCGCCGAAGATCTTGAGAAGGACGGCCAGACGATCAAGAACCCCGACATCGCCGACGCAGTGTTTGACGGCGAAGTCGCGGCGTCGCTGGCTGGCGCGCGTGAAATTATCGCCATTGGAACGGCGTCGCAAGAAGGGGATGTTGGGCAAGAGAAAGAGCGCGCCGGCCGCCGCGCTGTGGCGACTGCCAAGCTGTCACAATCTGCGATCAGTCCTGAGACGCCGGTGTGGGCGCTCAATCTTGGCCAGTACCGGGATCAGTGTGCGGCGTGCGAAACCAACGGCACCAGCTGGCAGCGGCCGTTTATTGTCGTCGCCGTCAAGGCCGTCGATGATGGCACCAATCTCGGCGAAGCGCTGGCAGATGCTATGACCGGCAAAGCGACGCTGCCCAGCCCGCGCAGTTATTCAGTTTATGAAATGTCGAAGGTGCGATAAGCTGCTGTTCAGGCCTACTTCTTGCGGAATTTATCGAGGCTGACAATCTCAGCGCTACTGCCGTTCGCAGGCTTGTCATCAACGGTCTTGATCGTTGTGACATGACTTTGGGATTCTGGCTTCGGCGCCGTATCGACAGCCGTCAGTCCGGCATTTGCGCCGTGAGCCCCACCGTTCGGTGATTGCGAGGGACCAGCACTCGCATCAGTCATGGTTGTCGACGTTGCATCGCGCCCAACGGCGACCGGGCGCAATTTCTTAGTCGACGCCGCCCGCGGCTTGCGTGGCGAGCGCGCAGCCCGCATTTCGGCCGCCGTTCCAACATCGCTTCCTGATTCTGCATCCGGGTCGCTCGGATCGTTCTCTTCAAACTGAAGTCCGTAACGAACGGACGGATCGAAAAATACTTTGATGGCGGCAAACGGCACCACGAGACGCTCGGGAATGCCATCGAACGTTAGCTTCACTTCGAAGCGCTCGTCGCTGACAATTAAATCCCAGAATCGGTGCTGGAGCACGATCGTCATCTCAGCCGGATATTTTTCTTTGAGACGTTTGGAAATCGAGGCGCCGGGCGCTTCGGTATCGAACGAAATATAGAAATGATGATCGCCGGGCAGGCCGGTCTTGGCCGCTCGCTGCAACACGGTGCGAACGACGCCGCGCATCGCCTCTTGCGCCAGCGTTTCGTAATCAATCATCGGACCTGCCGTCATCCGAGTTCCGTTTATGATTGGAGCCGCGACACGCGTGCCCCAACTCATCCGTGTCTAGTTATCTACGCCGCAATTTCAAGCTTCATCTCAAGACCTGAAATGAAGTGGAGGGCTTCCTGTTGCCCGGTGCCCTCCGGACCGCGCCTTACCCGGCTAGGGGCAAGGGCTTGAGTTCAGGCTTTTCGCACTGCATTAAGCAGCGAGAGCGGCCTCAGCATAGTTGTCATTGGCAACTACTCTGGATGACCCGATAACGGCGGAATCATGCCGGGCAAAAGCTAAATCCTTTACACCCTCGTCGATCCTAGTTCGCCCCCGTGATTCCCCGCCTTGCGGCCGGCTCCCCGAAGGGGAGTCGCAAGGCGAAAGCAAAGTGGTGGAGGCGCCGGGTACCGCCCCCGGGTCCGAATGGCTTATTACGACCGCGTTTATCACCATAGCCGGACGAATCCGGCACCCTCAATATAGGCGAGGTGGCCGAAAAATGAAAGTGTGACGGTTGGGCCAGGATCTGCGCGGCTCAGCGGGCAGGTGAGAAGGCGATCCGGGCCCGTAGACCAAGTGCAGCTGGGCCATTGATGCGGGCCGTTCCACGACCGGCACAAGCAGGCTTGGCGGAGTGGGATCGGAGACCAAGCGATCAGCCGCACCATCTCGGCGAAACGCGCGGGATCTTGCTTCAGGGTCATGTTCAGCAAAATGCGGCGAGGCCTCTGAATGCTAGTTTTAACGATACGGTTGGAACCATCCTAGCCCATCAACTGTTGCGGCGCGTGGCCGGTATTCGCAGCCAATCCAACCGTCGAAACCGAGCTTATCCAAAAGCGAGAAAATGTGCGGGAAGTTAACTTCACTCCCAGCATCAGGCTCATTGCGTCCGGGCACGCCCGCGACTTGGATGTGGCCGATTCGCGGCAACTTTTTGGTCAGCGTTTCCGTCAAGTCGCCTTCCATAATTTGCATATGATAAACATCATACTGCAAAGCAATGTTGGGGGCCGCCACTTCGTCGATGATCGATAGAGCTTGCCGCGTGCTGGTCAAAAAATATCCTGGCATGTCGCGCATGTTGATAGGCTCAATCAACAGCCGCATGTTTTCCTTGGCCAAAGCCTTGGTGGCACTCTTCAAGTTCTCAATATATGTTTCGCGGAATATCGCGCTCTGGCCTTTTTCCGGCGGGACGATACCAGCCATACAATGCACCTGCTGGCATTGCAGCGCTTTGGCGTAGGCGACGGCATCTTTCAGGCCATCTTGAAATTGATCGCGGCACTCGGGCAGGCACGCGAGGCCGCGGTCGCCCTTGTTCCAATCGCCAGGCGGCATGTTGAAAAGAACTTGTGTCAGACCGTTTGCTGTCAGACGCCCGGCAATCTCTGCCGCAGCGTACTCATAAGGAAACAAATACTCGACGCCTTTGAAACCCGCATCCGCCGCCGCCTTGAAGCGATCAAGAAATGGCAGCTCGGTGAATAGCATCGAAAGGTTGGCGGCGAATTTTGGCATTTGAATTAGACCGGCCGGGTTTGGCCGCTGCCACGCACGATGTATTTGAAGCTGGTCAGTTGCTCGACACCGACCGGACCGCGGGCGTGCATTTTGCCGGTCGCAATGCCGATCTCAGCACCAAAACCAAACTCGCCGCCGTCGGCAAATTGCGTCGAGGCATTGTGCAACACAATCGCTGAATCAACTCGGCTTAGGAACCGGTCGGCGGCCACCTGATCCTTGGTGATAATCGCATCTGTGTGCTGCGAGCCATACTTGGCGATGTGATCGATGGCCGCGTCGACACCGTCGACGGACTTGACGGCGACAATCGCGTCCAGAAATTCCTTGCCGTAGTCCGCTTCGCTGCCAGCCTTGACGCGCACATCTGCTTTTTGCGCCGCTGCATCGCCACGCACTTCGCAACCGGCGTCGATCAATGCCTTGACGATGGCCGCCAGCATGCCCTCATCGGCCGCCATGTCGACCAAGACGCATTCGGTGGCGCCGCAAATACCAGTGCGACGCATTTTTGCATTAACCACCACCGGCACCGCAATCGCCATGTCGGCGGCCTTGTCGATGTACGTGTGGCAGATGCCCTCTAGGTGAGCGAACACCGGCACGCGCGCATCTTTCTGCACGCGCTCGACGAGGCTCTTGCCGCCGCGCGGCACAATCACATCGATACAGCCATTGAGGCCCGACAGCATGTCGCCGACGGCACTGCGGTCTGTCGTTTGAACGTATTGGATTGATGCCTCGGGCAACCCGGCTTTCTTGAGGCCCTCGACCAGGCACGCATGAATGGCGAGCGACGAGTGATGGCTTTCAGAACCGCCGCGCAAAATGCTCGCATTGCCAGCTTTCAAGGCGAGGGCACCGGCATCGGCAGTCACATTCGGACGGCTTTCGTAGATGATGCCGATCACGCCGAGCGGCACCCGGCGGCGTTCGAACTTCAAGCCATTGGGCCTGGTCCATTCGGCCATCGTCGCACCAACGGGATCGGCAAGGCTCGCGATATCTTCAAGGCTCTTGGCAATGGCTTCGACGCGTTTCGGGTCAAGCTTCAACCGATCGATGAAGGCCGCCGGGCGGTCCGCAGCCTTTGCAGCGGCGATATCTTTATCGTTGGCCGCCAGCACCTTGTTGACGTTTTTTCGCAGCGCCGCAGCCGAAGCAATCAGTACCGCGTTTTTGGTGTCGTTGGCCGCGATCGCGAGCACCCGCGCGGCCGCCCGGGCTGCTTGGCCAATTGCCAGCATTGTCCCGCCAGTCGAGGCGGCTTCGGATTTAAGTGCTTGTGTCATGGCCGGTTTATAAACGAGGCACTCCCGCAAATAAAGCGCGAGATTTGTCCCCTCTAACTGTTCCTGCACTCAACGGGGAGACGCGGACAGGTTTACACCTCCACCAAATACCCGATCTTGCCGCCGGCTTTTTCGCGGATGGTTTCGAGATGCGCCAGGGCATCGCGGGGATGTACCGGGCGGCCGGTTGATGCAATCGATGCTTGTTCACGGGCTTGCAACGCCGGGACGAGGCCCTCGCAGGTCTTGTGCAGCATAGCGATGGTGGCGATGCAGCGCCGGCTCATATTACCCGGTACCTTCGGCACTACGCCGGCAATCAAGTTTTTGATGTCGTCCGATAGGTGGCTTGATAGACGGCCGAACCAAGCCACCATGCGCACCGGCCAATCCTCCTGAAAATGTGCGCCGCGAAGTTCCATCCATTCGAAAATCTTGGTCATCACCATGTCTTGAGCGCGCAGCCTCGGCGTGGCCCGATAATCCTGCCATTCGGCGACGAGATCAAAAGACGGATCAAGTTCGAGGTCGCCCGGCACAAACGTCTCGACCGCTTTGACGCCAATGCGGCGGAAGAAATCAGGGTTTTTCATATCGAGCCGCGTCATGTGCGGTGGCAAAATCACCGTGCCATCGCTCGCATCTTTGAAGGCCAAATGCACAAGCTTGGAGCAGAATAAACTGCGGGTGCCGTTGAGCCGCAAGGTGAAGTCATAGGGGATACGGCGTGCCCACCATCCACGGCGCGAGCGTTGCACGCGATCATGAATTAACTGTGCTGCTTTGGCGGCAAGTGCCGCATCCTTGTGACGGAACAGCACCGCGCGGCCAACGCCATGCGATAGACTGTATTCTAGCGTATTAATAATCGCGCCATCTTCGATCAGGGCTTCGACGACC
>JANNFX010000027.1:0-36006 GCA_031380225.1 Hyphomicrobium sp. | reverse complement strand
GGCCGCGGCGGAACAGGGCGCCAAAATTCTGGTCAAGATTGATGGCGATGGACAGATGAATCCAGCGCTGATCCCGGGCTTTGTTGCGCCACTACTTGCTGGCACCGCGGACATGACCAAGGGCAATCGTTTTTATTCGACGGACTACGTGCGCGGCATGCCCGCTTCCCGGATTTTTGGGAATGGCGTTTTGTCATTTATGTCGAAACTATCGTCGGGCTACTGGTCCCTTCTTGATCCGACTAATGGCTTCATCGCTCTCCATGCGTCGGTTTTTACAGCCTTGCCTGGACCGAAGCTGGCGCCGCGCTATTTCTTCGAATCCGACTTGTTGTTCCGTCTCAATTTATTGCGAGCCAATGTCGTCGATATTCCGATGCGTGCGGCTTATGGCGATGAAGCCAGCAACTTGCGCATCGGAAGTGTCATTCTTCCATTCCTGTGGTGCCATCTCAGAAATTTCGTTAAGCGCGTGACCTACACCTACTTCATCCGTGATTTTTCGATTGCGTCTCTCTATCTCGTGTTTGGCATCCCTCTATTTTTGTTCGGCGTCACGTACGGGCTCTATGAATGGTTTGAACATGCTCGCGACGGCATTTTGGCGCCCGCCGGGACCGTCATGCTTGCGGCTCTGCCCGTCATCACAGGGTTCCAACTGCTGTTGGCATTTCTAACCTATGATGTATCGTCGACGCCACGCATCGCCGTTCATCGGGATTTAGCACCCAACCAAGACTTAGAAAAATGCGATCACGATCGGAAAATCGTGCCGATCAGTACGGCAATTCAAACGGGCAGCAAAAAGAAATAGCTCTGTCAAAGCACAATCGTGGTTCCGGGCGGCGGCCGTCCTAAAAGCACTGAGACCCTGAGCCCTCTAGACACAGGGTCAATCGTCCCAGACAACAACCGCTATGACAAACGATTCAAAGTCTGGAAGATCCTCGCAGAATCGTCCCCTCTCTGGCGCCCGCGCTTGGTTGATCACCGACGGCAAGACCGGCATGGATGTCCAGGTCCGCGGTGTCGCTGATGCGCTCGGTGTAACCTATGAAATGAAACGCGTTGAGCCGTCGGGCGTTGCCAAATTCCTGGCGCCATGGGGTCCCGTTGGACGAGCCGAAAAGTTCGGCCAAGCCTCTAGCCAGTTTGCGCCACCGTGGCCTGTGATCGCAATTGCCACCGGACGCGCCAGCATTCCCTATCTCCGCGCCTTGAAGCGCCAAGCTGGTGCTGCGACATTCACTGTCGTGCTGCAGGATCCGAAATCAGGCGCCAATACGGCTGATCTGATTTGGGTTCCAGAACACGATACGTTGCGCGGCGCCAATGTGATGGGCACGGCAACTGCTCCGCACAGCTATTCACCCGAACGCCTGGCCGCGCTGCGTGCTACGATGCCGGCCAGCATTGCAGCGCTCAGCGGTCCGAGGATCGCGGTCGTGCTTGGCGGAAAAAACGGCGTCTACAAGTTTACCGGCGACGACGATACTCGTCTGGCCGGAGCGCTCAAATCTTTGGGTGATCTAGGCGCCAGCTTTATGGTCACGCCGTCGCGGCGCACGCACCCGCGCTTGATCAAAGCGGTTGAAGCCGCGACACGTGACAGGCCGCGCATCATCTGGGATGCGACCGGAGAAAATCCGTATCCTCAGTTCTTAGCCCATGCCGATGCGCTGGTCGTCACCGCCGATAGCGTCAACATGACAGGGGAGGCGTGTGCGACCGGACGCCCGGTTTATGTTTTCGAGCCATCGGCTGGCTCTGCAAAATTCTTCAGATTTCACAAGGCGTTACAGGATCATGGCGCAACGCGGCCGTTGCCGCCTGTTGTTCGTGAATTGCCAGTTTGGGACTACACGCCACTCGATTCGGCGGCTACAATAGCCTCTGAAATCGAGCTGAGGTGGACGCGGCGCCGGCATATGCTGCCGGGTCTCGTTGATCGTGGCTCATAGTCGAGTTTGTTAGCGAAGTATTCGTGCGGCGGCGCGCTGAACACTTCTTGGAACGGGTTCTGAAAAGGGAACGGCACAACGCCATGGCGCACTTGAATCTCGACAAACTGCGGGCCGCAAAAATCGAAACCGAGCCATTTAACTACACGATCGTGCCGGGATTCCTTTCGCCCGATACAGTCAGCCGTATCAATGCAACCTACCCTAAAATTGAAAAGGGTGGCTCGTATCCGATTGAAAGCCTTGAAGCCAACATGGCGATCAAGGACGTGATTGCCGAACTTGACAGACCTGAGTTCGAGAAGGTGATCGCCGGCAAATTTGCGGTTGAACTCGAAGGCCGCCCCAAGATGTATTCCTTGCGCGGTTACACACGCGCCAAGGACGGATCAATCCATACCGATAGCAAAGACAAGATCATCACGGTACTCTTGTACTTGAACGAGAACTGGCAACAGCCGGGTGGCCGTCTTCGTATTCTGCGCGATGGTACCAACGTCGACAATTTTGTTGCCGAAGTCCCACCTGACAACGGCACACTACTGGTGTTCAAGAGATCGGAGACCTCATGGCACGGACATCATCCGTTTGAGGGCCCGCGCCGGTCTCTGCAAATGAACTGGATGACGAGTGAAGGTTCACTCGGCTGGCACAAAGTGCGCCATTCAATCTCGGCCGCAGTGAAGAAACTCACCGCAGCGTAAGTGGCTCGTTCTTACCCCGCCAACTTGACGTCGTCATGGAACTTGTTGCCAGCGGGCGTGGCTTTGACGATGCCGGCGCGGATGACGAAGTCGCCGAAATGCTCGCCGGTTTTACGGTCTTTGGCGTAACGCTTCAGAATCGGTGTTAGCAGGGCGATGATTTTATCGCGGCCAACGTCCTGCGCATAAAGCTTAGAGAGCCGCGTGCCATCGTGCGCCGCGCCGAGGTACAAATTATACAAGCCCGGATTGCGGCCAACGAAACCGATCTCGGCTAGGTACGGCCTGGCGCAGCCGTTGGGGCAGCCGGTCATCCGCAACATGATGTCGTCGTTTTTGAGCCCGGCTGCATCGAGCACATCTTCAAGTGATGTGATGAGGTCTGGCAGGAATCGTTCGCTTTCGGCTAGTGCCAAGCCGCAGGTCGGCAGCGCAACGCACGCCATCGCGTTGCGGCGCAAGCCGGACGATGTGGCGATCGAAACGCCGTGTTTTTTCAGAATGTCTTCGATTTTGGATTTGTTCTTAGCTGCGATGTTGGCCAGGATCAGGTTCTGGTTTGACGTCAGCACAAAATCACAAATGCCAAGCTCCGCGATCTCGCGATAAGATTCGCGGTGGGTGGAGCCCGGCAGATCTTTGATACGGCCGTTCTCGACATACAACGTCAGGTGCCACTTCTTATCGGCGGCTTTGCCATCCGTCGTTTCGTGCCAGCCGATGCGGTCGCCGGTGTAGTTGAACTTGAACGGCCGTGCAGGCCCGAGTTTATAGCCAAGCCGCTTCTCAACTTCAGCGCGGTACGTTGCAACGCCGACGCGCTCCATCGTATACTTGAGGCGCGCGTTCTTTCTGAGTTCGCGATTGCCCCAATCGCGCTGGACAGTCATGATTTTTTCGCCGACTTCGACAGCTTGCTCGGTGGTGCAAAAACCAAGCACGTCGGCCGTGCGCGGGAACGTATCGGTTTCGCCGTGCGTCATACCCATGCCGCCGCCTACGGTGACGTTCCACCCCACAACTTCGCCCTTTTCAACGACGGCAATAAAGCCGGCGTCATGGGCAAAGATATCGACGTCGTTGTCTGGCGGTACGGCAATTACGATTTTGAATTTGCGTGGCAGGTAGTGCGGACCGTAGAGCGGTTCATTTTCAGCGGCGGCGCTGGCTGGCTTTGGGATTTTCTTTTCGCCGTCGAGCCAAATCTCATGATAAGCGCCAGTTTTCGGCAACAAGTGATCGCTGATGTTTTTCGCTAGATCGTAAGCGGTGCCGTGTGCCTTTGACAGGAACGGGTTCGCTGCCGACATCACGTTGCGGTTGACATCACCGCAGGCCGCAATGGTGTCGAGGCACGCCGCATTGATCGCCTGCATCGAGCGCTTCAAGTTGGACTTGATGATGCCGTGATATTGAAACGTTGCGCGCGTTGTCAGCCGCAGCGTGTGGTTAGCGTAGGTCGAGGCAATATCGTCAAGCGCGATCCATTGCTTCGGCGACACAACACCGCCCGGAATGCGCAGCCGGATCATGAACGAGAAGGCTTTTTCGAGTTTCTTCTTCGCCCGCTCGCCGCGCACGTCGCGGTCGTCCTGCATATAGGAGCCGTGGAATTTCAGAAGTTGAGTATCATCTTCCTCGATGGCTCCGGTCACGGCATTGGAGAGACCGTCCGCGATCCCGCCGCGCAACAGCCGGCTGTTTTCCTTGATGATCTCGTTCTTGGCGCGCTTGTCGGGTTTGGTGTCGGTCATTGTTCTTGTCCGGGAATTGTAGGTTGGGCTGAGCCCTTCGCGAAGCCCAACATTTCGCGGCATGTTGAGATGTTGGGCTTCGTAAAGTACTCAGCCCAACCTACAGTCAATACACATCTCGCTGATAACGGTTCGCCTTTGTGAGCTCTTTGAGCTTTACTTTGCCGGCTTCGAGATCGCCCTTGGCGCTTTCGGCCAAAATCTTGACCAGCGTCGCATCAACATCTTTGGCCATGCCTTTTTCATCGCCGCACACGTAAATATGAGCGCCATCCGCGATCCACGATAGCAACTCCGCGCGGCGTTCCCACAAGCGCTGCTGGACATAAATTTTTTCCGGCTGATCGCGCGAAAACGCGACGTCAATATTGGACAACGCCCCTGACGCCATCCAATCCTGCCATTCGAGTTGGTAGAGGAAGTCGTTGGAGAAATTGCGCTCGCCGAAGAACAGCCAGCTCTTGCCTTTGTCGGCGTTGGCCTCACGCTCTTCAATGAAGCCGCGGTAAGGCGCAACGCCAGTACCTGCGCCGATCATAATGATCGGTGTCTTGCCGTCCGCCGGCAGCGCGTAATGCTTGTTGGGCTTGACGTAGATGCGCGCCGTATCACCTTGCTTGCGGCGGTCGGCAAAGAAGGTCGAGGCGACACCGCCGCGTTTGCGGCCGTGCGACGCCCAACGCACCGCGCCGACGAGCAAGTGCGCCTCGCCTTCATGCGCTTTAAGGCTGGAAGCCACCGAATAGAGACGGCCAGGGAGGGGACGCAGCAACTTGGTCAGTTGATCGGCAGAAAGGTTCTCAGGGTAAGCCTTGAACAGGTCGACGAGCTGGCGGTCGGCGGAAAACTTCGCCAACGCGTCGCCGTCCAACAGTGCCGCCACATCCTTGCGGCCGGTCAGCTTCGCGTATTGATCAATCGTCGCGCGCGACAGCGTTGTGATATCGAAGCTCTTGGAAATTTTGAGCGTCAAGCTTGCGTC
This sequence comes from Hyphomicrobium sp., assembly GCA_031380225.1. Classification (GTDB taxonomy): domain Bacteria; phylum Pseudomonadota; class Alphaproteobacteria; order Rhizobiales; family Hyphomicrobiaceae; genus JANNFX01. Next base: position 30,605 of record JANNFX010000027.1, on the reverse strand, counting down.
TGAACCAAGTCCTACGGCTTGAGTGAGGTCAGCGGCCAGCGCGGGGTCGTTTTCCGGCAGCACGCCAATCGCGTCGCCAGGCTTGTAAGTGAACCCCGGCGCATCGACGGCCAGTTCGACGTGCCAAGTTTCACGCGTGGAACCGGTGCCGTTTAAATTAATCAGCGCTGCAATCTCAGCTTCAACTGGGTTCTCTGCGGTGTAGAGCGGTTCGTCCGGATCGGCGTCATCGTTAAGCGCAGCGCCCTTGAAATCGACATGCACAACAGTCGCGGACGGCCCGGTGTCAGCAGGTGTGAACACGCCAAGCGTTTTGTCGGTCCAGGCCGCAGCGGCTTTAGCGAAATCGAGGTCAAGGTCCATGCGGTCTGCGGCGCGCACGCCGCCTAACGCAGCGAGGCGTTCGTCGATCAGTTTTCCGGTCTGGCAGAAGTTGACGTAAGCTGTGTCACCAAGTGCCAATACGGCAAAGCGCACGCCGTTCAGTTTCGGCGCGCCATCACCCATCAGGCCATTATAGAAATCGACGGCGCGCTGTGGCGGGTCGCCTTCACCCCATGTTGAGATATAGACGATCAGGTTTTTGGCTTTCGCCAAAACGGAGGGGTCAGCGTCGGCCATGTCAATAATTTTGGCGTCGAAGTTGAGTTTCGACGCTGCCTTCTTAGCCTTCATCGCCAGGCTCTCAGCGTTGCCGCTTTCCGAGCCGTAAATGATTGTCAGTGGCGTGCGAGGACGGGAAGCTGCTGCCGGGGCTGTGGAAGGCAAGCCAAGCGTTTGCCCTGCCGCTGCATCGAGGCCAGCCAGGAATCCAGACAACCACGACCGTTGCAACGGCGTCGAGCGCTGCACGAGCCGGTTCAAATAATCGACATCTTCGGCCGTGAACGGCGCGTTCTTCGGTAACGTCGGAAGGGTCGCCACACGCGTCTCCAGAAATTGCAATTCGGCCGGGTTAGGGGTGCCCGTATACACCTTTACGCAGACGCGGCCAGACTGGCCTTTGTCAGCCACATCTTTTGCCCCAGGTCGGGCGCGGCCGAGCACTTATTTGGCTCACTCAGGTTTTGACTCACTCAGGTTATGTCTAATGCCGCATCGGCCGTCGAGGAAATGCGTCCGGGTTCCGCCGCGGCTGTCGAGCAGACTGGATTTAGCCTGGGTCACATTAGACGAATAGGAATAAACTTCCAATAACAACAGACTGAGTTGCAATAATAGGAAAAGCATGTTCAAAATATCCTCAATTTAGGAACCATATTACATAATATGTCACTTGCTTGGACGTACCGCAGGAATAATTGGCTCTGGCGTAAAAATTGGCAGCAAAAATCGCTCGTTAACCTTTTGCTAACCAGCGCAGTAGAGGCTCAGTGACAATTCTGCCCAACCCCACGAGCGGCCAGCCATGGACGATCTCAACAGTCTTGTTCGCACCACGTCGAGCCTAAACCCGGTCAACAACGATACCGGACGCGTTGCGTTTTGCGGCCCCTACGTGTTGTCGGCCATCACAGGCTACCGGGTCAGCAAGGTCGAAAGCGCGATCAACGCCTATCGACAGTTGCCCGCCGACCTCAAGCACAATGTGCGCGGTACTTACGCCGATGAAGTCGAGGGCGCGCTGGCGGTCTACGGCTTCAACATGACGCTCAAAGAAAGCTACATGCATCTTGAGCGCAAGGCGCGGCCGACCGTTTGGACATGGATGCAAAAGCCGCGCAATGCTTGGTCGCATTACATTTTAGCGATCCACAAAGGCAAAGAAGGCCATTGGATTTTGATCAAGGGCGTCAAAATGTGTGACACCTTCACCGAAGGCGAGTGGACCTTCGTCTGCGACGGCCCGCACCGAGGCTGCCGGATTATGGAAGTGTTTGAGGTCAAGAAGACGTTGGAGGTTTGATCGGAGCGGCGCAAGCTTGCGCTCCGGCAACGAACTAAGTTTAAGCGAAACTGTTGCCACCCCAAAATGTCATCCCGGGGACAAGCGCCTGGATGGCATCGCGTGTAGATTGGTTTTCAGCCGTGAACTTGCAGTTTGCAATGAGTTGTCCGATAGCATTCCGCTATGATAGAGCCAACCAATCCCATCAGCCCCTTGGCGCAGCTCATCGAAATCATGGCGGCGTTGCGCCATCCCGAGACCGGCTGTTCGTGGGATAAAGAGCAGACATTCAAAACGATCGCCCCTTACACCATCGAGGAAGCTTACGAGGTCGCCGATGCGATTGAGCGTGCAGACCTCGCAGATCTCAAAGACGAGCTCGGCGATCTGTTGCTGCAAGTCGTCTACCATTCCCGCATCGCTGAGGAACAGGGCGCGTTCGATTTCGACGATGTCGCCGCCAGTATCTCGGATAAGATGATCCGCCGCCATCCGCATGTATTTGGCTCTGCAGATGAGAGGGCAGCTGGTGCAGCGCCAGATTTTTGGGCGCGCATCAAGGCCGATGAAAAAGTTGCGAAACAGGCCGAATGGGCGCGAATGGCTTCGGCATCAGCGCTGGCTACTCGGACTGCTGATGTCAACGCTTCTCCACCACCAAGTGTGATCGACAATGTGCCGCTCGCGTTGCCAGCTCTGGTTCGCGCCATCAAGTTGCAAGACAAAGCGGCCAAGGTCGGGTTCGATTGGCCGTCGCTGCAACCTGTGTTTGATAAAATGCGCGAAGAAATGGCTGAGCTTGAGGCCGAATTGGGCAAGCCGGGCCGCATTCCATCATCAGAACCCGACGCGGCACTCCAAGACGAATTCGGTGATCTTCTATTCGTGATGGCCAACGTCGCGCGGCATCTGAAAATTGATCCGGAAGATGCGCTCCGCCGTGCCAATCAAAAATTTACGCGCCGCTTTCACCACATCGAGCGGCGCTTGGCCGAACAAGGCAAATCGCCCGAAGCCGCGACGCTCGATGACATGGAAACGTTCTGGAACGAAGCGAAGGCTAAGGAAAAGCAAAGCTGATCCTGATGTCGTTCAACCTAGTCTTCAAATCGCAGCAGGTCCTTCGGTCAGGTCGAGCCGGCGCTCAATGCGATCGATACGGATTTTGAGGCGGTCCATTTCGGAGTTATGTCCGATTTGGCCTACGACGACGCTCGCAACGTGGCCGTCGATCACCGTTAAACGCAGCTTCACATCGCTCATGTCAGAGCGCAGCACATCGATCTGTGACCGGATGTGGCGCAAATGCTCAAGTACAATGTTTGTGGTCTCATCGGTCATGGCGGCAGACTATCAAAAGCAGAAACCCTCGTCAAGAACATTGGGTGAACATCACATTACGTGTTCAGGCCCCCAGCCATATACCCCGGCAACCAACCCTCATGCGCCGCGCGCAAATCGTTCAACGACAATGACGCCTCGCCCTTCTTCGCAATGTCGATGCCGCCAACGCGGCCGATGATGCGGGCTGGAAGGGCGAGCAACCGCGCGCGCTCGATCGTTTCTTCCGCGAGGCCTGGTTTGACGGACAGCACATAGCGGCCTTGATCCTCACCGAACCAGATCGCGTGCGCAGGCAGTTTGCCTTCATACGGGAACAGCTCGACACCTTTACTGCCAGCCAAGGCCATTTCAGCAATGGCGACCAACAGGCCACCATCTGAGCAGTCATGCACGGCTGAGACTTTGCCATCGCGAATGAGCGCGCGCACCAAACGCCCTGCCTTGATTTCATCGGCAAGATCGACAGGCGGCGGCGCGCCTTCGTTTTTACCTGTAGCAAAATGCTGGAATATCGATTGTCCAAGCCAGCCGCGTTCAAGGCCGATCATGACTAAGAGATCGCCGTCGCGCTTCAAAGCAATGTCTGCAATTTTCGAAACGTCAGGAATGAGGCCGACGCCACCGATCGCAGGCGTTGGTGGAATGCCAACGCCGTTGGTTTCATTGTAAAGCGAGACGTTGCCTGAGACGACCGGATAGTCGAGCACGCGGCAGGCTTCGCCCATACCTTTCACGCTGGCAACAAATTGCCCCATGATTTCGGGCCGCTCCGGGTTGCCGAAATTCATGTTGTCGGTAATGGCGATTGGATCGGCGCCAACCGCGATCAGGTTGCGATAGGTTTCAACGACCGCTTGTTTGGTGCCCATTTCAGGGTCCGCGGCGACATAGCGGGGCGTCACATCGCACGTAACAGCGAGACCTTTTTTTGTACCGTGGACGCGGATCACACCGGCGTCACCGCCGGGGCGGCCGATGGTGTCGCCCATCACCATGTGATCATATTGCTGATAGATCCAACGTCTCGAGCAAAGCGCTGGCGTTGCCATCAATGATTTCAGCGCAGGGAACAAGGCTGCGGGCGCCGGCACCCACTCGGGCAGGATCGGCTTTTGCGGGATTGGCGGGAACCAGTCACGCTTATACATCGGCGCAGAATTGGCGAGCACGGGCACTGGCAGGTCAGCCTCAACAATTCCCTTGTGCTTGACGACCAAGCGGCCAGTGCCGGTGGTGATGCCAATGACGGCGAAATCGAGCCCCCACTTTTTAAAAATGGCTTCAGCCTCGCCTTCGCGCCCGGGCTTCAGGATGACGATCATGCGTTCCTGAGATTCAGACAGCATCATCTCATAGGCTGTCATTCCGGTTTCGCGTTGTGGCACGTGATCAAGGTCGAGATCGATGCCAACGCCGCCCTTGTCAGCCATTTCCGAGGTCGATGAGGTGAGGCCAGCCGCGCCCATGTCTTGAATGGCGATGATGCTATCGGTCGCCATCAATTCGAGGCAGGCTTCGATCAACAGCTTTTCGGTAAATGGATCGCCGACTTGCACGGTCGGGCGCTTTTCGTCGCTCTTATCGTCGAATTCGGCCGACGCCATGGTGGCGCCGTGAATGCCATCGCGACCGGTTTTCGAGCCGACGTAAATGACAGGCAAGCCGACGCCCTTGGCAGCCGAGTAAAAAATCTTGTTGGTCTTAGCGAGGCCAACGCACATTGCATTGACCAAGATGTTGCCGTTGTAGGCGGCGTCGAAGTTTGTTTCGCCGCCGACCGTTGGCACGCCGGTGCAATTGCCGTAGTGCGAAATGCCAGCCACCACGCCATCGACGAGGCGCCGCGTTTTGGGATGCTCTGGCGCGCCGAAGCGCAGTGCGTTCAAATTCGCGACAGGCCGCGCGCCCATGGTGAACACGTCGCGCATGATGCCACCAACGCCCGTTGCCGCGCCTTGGAAGGGCTCGATGTATGACGGATGATTATGGCTTTCCATTTTAAACACACAGGCGTCGCCGTCGCCGAGATCGACAACGCCAGCATTTTCGCCGGGGCCTTGAATGACGCGCGCGCCTGTTACCGGCAGCGTCTTCAGCCAAACGCGGCTTGATTTATACGAGCAGTGCTCGCTCCACATGACCGAGAAAATACCAAGTTCGGTGCGTGTCGGTTCACGGCCAAGGATTTTTAATAACCGCGGATACTCGTCACCCTTGAAGCCATGTTCGGCGACCATCTCCGGAGTGATTTGCGAAACAGGTTTTTGGGGCGGCAGGGGTGGCGCGGTCATGCGGTTATTGTCCAATTGCGTGAGGTCGAGCGGTTATACTTAGCCCACATACCGTTGTCGCGCGTGAGGCCGTCGCGCCTGTGGACCTGGCGAAAGATGACTGGATAATTACGAATGCCTGCGTCAATTGCGCGTTGCACTTTCGTCCGTGCTGCTATGCATCATTGTGAATTTCCATTTGCGGTTCAGTGGGTTATTTAGTTGCTCAGGGGACGGGCGGTTGTCACCTCAGCTTCCACTTAGCTGACACGGCCGTTCTCACTTTTGGCGCTCTGCCAAGAGATAAGGAGACGTTTATTATGACCAAGACAATGAAATCGTCGGTTTTTGCAGCCGCTACTGTTTCGGCTTACGCTCTTGCCGCGGGCTTGATTCAACCCGCAGGCGCCAACAATACTGAACGCCGGATTATGCCAACCCACGGCGCAGTATTTGATGTCGGCTCGAAGCATGCCGTCTCTTATTTCACGGCAGAAGGTGGCGTCTGCAACGTCTCAGTCATGATCGGTGACAAGGCCAATGACGACGGTGATGGCGCCACGATTGGCACTCGCATGAGTTTCATCGTTGATGCCAAGCGGACGGCACGGGCTGACACTGCAGAGGGCCAGTCGCTCGAGTTCAGCTGCGCCAAGGATGCAGCGACGCTCGGTGTCCGCCCAGTGACGCGTTTGGCTTATGCCCCGGCACAGAAGTAAACGGCGCCGGCCTCGTACGCATGATTCTTACACATGATTGAGAAAACGCCCTGTCTGTGGTCCGCAGAGAGGGCGTTTTTCGTTTGCCAATTATCAAACGGACAAAACAGCGCTACTGTCGCAGGTCCGTCATCACGCCCGTGACCATCGTCACGGACGCAGAGGCGCAATTTTGCGATAAGACGGCAAACGAGAGGCCTGACACGTGGTACTTTCCATTGGGTTTTCGGAACCATTGATCCGCTTCGGCGCGTTCGCTGCCGTTCTGCTGGTCATGGGCCTTTTGGAACTCCAATTCCCGAAGCGCGCTTTGCTCCACGTCAAAGGGCGCCGCTGGATGACGAATCTCGCTGTCATTGGCGCCTCGGTTGCCGTCGTGCGCGGATTGGCACTTCTCGCCAATGTTATCGCTGTTCCGTTGGTGGCGCTTGCGGCTGCCGAATATGCAGAAGCACGAGGCTGGGGTGTCTTAAATCACATCGCTTTGCCAACCTGGCTTGAACTCTTGCTCGTCGTCATCGTTTTGGATTTCGCGATTTGGGTTCAGCACGTCTTGTCTCACCGCATCCCGGTTTTGTGGAGACTGCATCGCGTGCATCACGCCGATGTCGATATCGACGTGACGACGGCACTGAGATTCCATCCCGTCGAGATCGGCCTTTCGATGCTCTACAAGGTGGTGTGGGTTATCGTGTTAGGGCCGTCAGCACTCGCTGTACTCGTATTTGAGATCTTGCTCAACGCGTGCGCCATGTTCAGTCATGCGAATATCGATTTGCCACCGCGCCTTGATCGCATTGTGAGGCCGGTCCTTGTCACTCCGGACATGCATCGTGTGCACCATTCGGTTCTGCGCACGGAGCACACCACAAACTACGGTTTCAATTTGTCGATTTGGGATCGTCTGTTCGGCACCTACACGCCCGAGCCGCGCGATGGTCATCGAGGTATGACGATCGGATTACCTGCCTACCAATCCGATGAGCCGACGAAATTGTGGTGGAGCCTCAAGCTGCCATTTGTTGGGCGCGATAAGGCGAACAAATAGTTTTGTCTGCGCCGAGAACTCTAGTGGTCAAAAAACGGATGCTTTATTTTGTCGCCTGGCTTTAGGCCTAGGCGGGCTGCGTTGCCGCCAGCAATTTCGAGCACAGCCGTAACAGGACCGCCTGAGGATATCACGCGTTCTGACATTGGCTGGGACATGGCCTCGATGCGATGCACCGTGCCGCCGGGTAAGATAAACACCATGTCGAGAGAGATGAAGGTATTGCGCATCCACATGCTGGTTTCGCGAAACTCGTGCGGAAACAGCATACCGCGATCATCGGCGAGAGACTTGCGGAACATCAGCCCCATCATTTGTTGCTCAGTCGTTCTCGCGACCTCAACCATCAACTTTTTTGGTCCCGCTGATGTGATGATCGTGAGTGGTTCGGCAGGACCACTCAATGGGTCAACATCTGCCTGATTTGATGCCGCTGAGTCGCGTTCTGAGCCCAGTTGGGGTATCGCGCCAGACAAATAAAGTGCCGCGCCTGCCGCCAACAGAATCAGGGCCGCCATTGTGGCAGCCCTGGGAAATTTATTGTTTGGTGTCATAGGCACGTCACTAGCACGGGCTAGTGTTGCGCGACAATCGGCGACGCTCCGTCGGGACGAAGCTCAGCGGCCATGCAACCCTTGCTGCCGAAGCCCCAGCGGACCAACACAGTCTGACCAGGGCGCAGTTCGGTGAAGCCGAAGCGCCTTAACGTTTCCATGTGCACGAAAATGTCAGCCGTGCCTTCACCGCGTGAAAGGAAGCCAAATCCCCGGACTCGGTTGAACCACTTGACGATCGCGCGTTCCCAATCGCTTTCGGGCTGCACATGGACGTGCGTCCGTTGCGGGAGGAGTGATGGATGGATAGCAGTGCTTTCATCCATCGATAGGATGCGAAACGCCTGCATTCCTTTTGGGCGATTAAGGGCCTGACAATGAACGCGGGCGCCTTCGTATGCGGTTTGGTAGCCGCCAGCACGGAGGCAGGTGACGTGGATCAAAACGTCAGGGCGGCCATCATCTGGCACCATAAAGCCGTAGCCTTTGCTGACGTCGAACCATTTGATGCTGCCGGCAAGTTCGACAACTTCCAATCCTTCAGGATTGTCGACTGCGGACAGATCTTGTAGCCCCGGAAGATCCGGAGGCAACTTAGAGTCCCCCATAACTTTGTACCCCACTGACTTGTTTCAACACCTTTAAGTTGTCTTAGATTTGACCGCAGACGGCCCTCACCGGGTGCGATCGAATCGATTACTAAGACAAAGTTAACTTAACCGTACGCTGCCGCCGCGGCTACAGCTGAATTTAGGCATTGTGGTCTGGGCTTCGCTCACCGCGGAGTATCCACAGCGCGCACCACCCTAAGACGATGATTTTACGCGGAAATATAGTGCCGGTGTGGTTGCCGGAACAAATCTGTGAACGATATTTGGCGTCTTTCTCACCGCTTCCAATTGCGGCGGTTTTGGGGGCAAGTTTTTCGTTGGAATACCGCTGGTTCGAGGTCGCTGGTGGCACAGCGTGGGAACGAATTTTCAGCCTTCGAAAGGTGCTCGTTAGATTGGGTCGGTCGAAGTGCCACAGGCCCGATTGATGCAATCGTGGGAATAAAAAAACTTCAGCAGTGCAAGTGGCTTGCAGGATCGTTCTGTGACAAGCCATTCGTCGGCCGCTTTCAGCCCAGGCCCTCAGCAAGGAATAAAATCGTGCGCTTCCTGCATACAATGGTGCGGATCAGCAACATTGAACAGAGCCTGGCCTTCTTCGCTCTGCTCGGACTCAATGAAGTGCGACGGATGGAGAACCCAACCGGTAAGTTCACGCTGATTTTTCTGGCTGCGGCCGGAGACATAATGCGCGCATCAACTGAAAAAGCTCCGCTCATTGAGCTGACTTATAATTGGGATCCGGAAGTCTACAGCGGCGGCCGCAACTTTGGCCATCTGGCGTTTGAAACTGACGATATCTATGGGCTCTGCCAACGCTTGAGTGAGGCCGGTGTGGTCATCAACCGGCCACCGCGCGATGGCCACATGGCATTTGTGCGGTCACCGGACGGCATTTCAATCGAACTCCTGCAAAAAGGATCCACGTTGGCCAAAACTGAGCCATGGGCCTCGATGGCCAACGTGGGGTCGTGGTGAGTAAAGACACGCCGTTACAGCGCCACGTGGCAATTGTCGGTGCCGGGCCAGCCGGTCTGATGGCAGCTGAAGTCATCGCGACCGCTGGCTGCAAGGTCACAATCTTCGATCACATGGCCTCGGCTGCGCGCAAATTTCTGATGGCAGGGCGCGGAGGTCTCAATCTCACCCATTCGGAACCGATTGCTGATTTCCTCAGCCGGTACGACACGGCGCCGCCACGTTTGATCTCGGCCATCGAAGGCTTTCCGCCTGATGCGCTGGTCGCCTGGGTCAATGGTCTTGGACAGGAAACATTTGTAGGCTCCAGCGGGCGCGTGTTTCCAAAAGTCATGAAAGCTTCGCCACTGCTTCGCGCGTGGCTCCGCCGTTTGGAAAGTTTGGGCGTAACTTTGCAACTCGGTCAGCGCTGGGACGGATGGGACGAAACTGGCGCGCTACAATTCCAAGACAAACTGGGCACTTCTCAAACGCATCGCTTTGACGCCGTTATCTTGGCGCTTGGCGGCGCCAGTTGGCCACGACTGGGCTCCGATGGACGCTGGGTGCAAGTCTTAACGTCCATCAACGTCGAAGTTGCCGGCTTGAAGGCGTCAAACGCTGGTGTCCTTGTCGATTGGTCCGACGTTATTAGGAGCCGCTTCGCCGGACAGCCGTTGAAGCGCATAAAAATCTTGATTGGTGGCGCCTCGCGCATGGGTGAGGCGATGGTAACGGCGACCGGTCTTGAGGGCGGCGCTGTCTATGCAATGGCACCGCAATTGCGGGCGGCGCTAGCAACCGGGGACGCACAAATCACGATTGATCTTCGCCCCGGCGACACACATGAGATTCTGACGCGTGCGCTTTCGAAGCCGCGCGGGAAGCAATCGCAAGCCACGCATCTGAAAAAAACCGCACTGCTGACACCGGCTGCTGTCGCCCTGCTCAGAGAGGTGGGCAAAGGCGCTTTACCTCAAGCACCTGAAGATCTGGCGCGCCTCATAAAGGCTGTTCCCGTTACAGTTCGTGGATTTGCAGGTATCGATCGGGCCATCTCAAGCGTCGGCGGCCTGGCCTTCGACGCCCTTGATGATAACTTTATGATTAAAGTACTTCCCGGTACATTCGCGGCCGGTGAAATGCTCGATTGGGACGCGCCAACCGGCGGATACTTGCTGCAAGCTGCGTTCGCGACCGGTGTTGCGGCCGCGAACGGAGCGCTGGCGTGGCTCGCAATCACTCGTCGTTAAGCGGTCCGGCCATCAGCATCAAAATCTTAGCGAAGTTCATCACTTGAATTTTTGACGCCTGTTCTGACGTCACTTCGTAGCTGATTTTGCTAGCTGTTACCGTCTCGCCATCAAAGCTGTCGACATAGTTGATCTTGCCACCAAGGCCTGGAACCGATGTATCAGCGGCAAAAAACGCATCTTCTGCTGTGGCCGCCGCGCCCTCGGTGGCGAAGACAGCGTTTTCGGGTGTGGATTTTTCATTGATGCGGACGTTGAGTTCGTACCAGCCCTTGCCGTCGGCCTTGCGATTGGGGCCTTCAACCCATCGGATGGTGCCGCTATAACGGTCTTTCAAGGGCGCGCCTTCATGAGTGTAGGCCGCATTTACATCGACGTACCAGATGCCTTGCTCAGCATCGTAATCAATCGAACCGTTGACGCGCGAAGCCGGGTAGCCGGCCAACGGCCCCTGTGCCAGTTGTACACCGGCAAATTGCATCGGGTCGGCACCAGCGACAGTATGTTTGACGACTTGGCCGCCGATATAGCGCGTGTAGTCTTTGTTCACCTTCTTCGAAGCGCGCGAGGCTAGGCCCAATAAGCCTGCCTGTTCGGGGACGCGGCCTTCGATGACTCCCAAATAGGGAGAGGTGAACCCAACAATGTTACCGATTGAATCGGTCGCGATCCGAAGCGCCCCTTTGCCTTCAGGCGCGGTTTCGAGGCGGTATTTGCCCTGGCTGTCGACCGTTGCGGCGCCGACAAGATTGCCGAGGGTCCGTGTTTGTGTGGGGTTAGCTGGATTTTTAAGTACGGCTTTGAGTTCGTAGCCCATGAAACCGTTCTGCGCTGTGGTGCCGAGCGTCGAAGTCGCCAACCATGGTTGGCGAAGAATGCGGCCCTGGAACATAACAGAATCCAGCACCGACAGATTAGTCGTGTATGTGTCCGTAACACCGAGAGCTGCCGAGCCTTCGGGAAGCTTACCGGAACGGTCTTTCTCGATCCGCGTTTGGAACTGGATGTCCATCGTCCCGGTGATGGCCTTGGCATTGCTAGCGGGTGTTGCGAAATCCCCTGCGGCCGTAGCCTGTGTCACCAGTAACAGGGAAACGGCAGCGGCGGAGAGGGCAGGCAAAGTCTTCATCACGGTCGACATCGGAAATGATCTCCTGAAATTTCAACAAACGGCCGAGGCAAGAAACGTGCCCAGTCCGGGCAAAGTGAGTAACCGTCGTCACCGCCTGCACTGCTTACAGGGAACTTCGGCACCACCCACAACGTGGTCCCTGGTGCAGTTCACTTCAAGATCTCCAACTCTGAGCAAAGAGCGGCCCACCTGACCACGAAAACGCGCCGCAGTGGAGTGGCTCTAGGGCTGTGGTATCGGGATTTGGCCGAGGTTTTGACCACTCGGTGAGCTGGGGATGCGCAAATGCTTTCCGCTTTTTAGGAAAAATAGGAAAAAAATCCACAAATTGGTCCTTCTTGGAATGAAATTCCAACTTATTTGAAAAATAGGCTTCTTTCCGAAACGTTTTTTCACTATGTTCCGGCCGTTCACTGGGGACCTCTATGACCAGCCGTTCAACATCGATACTGAAACCGGCCGCTGCTGCGGAGGCCTTGGCGCGTCAACTTGAGTCCACCGGAAGCCTCGATGCGCGCCTCAAAGCCATCGATAAATCCATTCCTGGACGGGTCACGTTTTCGACCTCGCTCGGCATTGAAGATCAGGCGGTCCTGCACGCTATCTCGCTCGCTGCACCGCGTTTCGACGTCTTCACCCTCGACACCGGCCGCCATTTTCCAGAAACGCTTGATACTCTCGAGGCGAGCCAGTTTCGCTACGGCAATAAAATTCGAGTTGTGTTCCCTGATGCCGCTGACGTTGAAGAACTCGTGGCACGCGACGGTATCAATGGCTTTAAATATGACATCGACAACCGCAAGGCTTGTTGCGACGTTCGCAAAGTGCGGCCGCTGAACAAGGCGCTGACCGGTGCTTCTGGATGGATCACGGGCCTGCGCCGCGATCAATCCGAAGGCCGCGCGGCTGTTCCGTTTGCGATTTGGGATGAGGCTCACAAGCTGATCAAACTCAACCCGATTGCCGACTGGACACTCGAGCAAGTCGAGGCCTACGTCACCGCCAACGATGTCCCCATTAACGCACTCCATGCCCAAGGCTTCCCGTCCATCGGTTGCCAGCCGTGCACCCGTGCCATCCGCCCCGGCGAAGATATTCGCGCAGGCCGCTGGTGGTGGGAAAACGAAGATGGCAAAGAGTGTGGCTTACACAATCGGCCCCAAAAGAAGGATGTCGCGGTATGACGGCGGCGGTTTCGCATCTCGATTTGCTCGAAGCGGAGAGCATTCATATTTTCCGCGAAGCGGCGGCGCAGTTTCGCAAGCCCGTGCTGCTGTATTCGATCGGCAAGGACTCGACCGTTCTCTTGCACTTGGCGCGTAAGGCGTTCTGGCCGGGCCGCTTGCCGTTTCCCCTGATGCACATCGATACAACGTGGAAGTTCCGCGACATGATCGCGTTCCGCGACAAGACCGTAAAGGATTTTGATCTCGATCTCATCGTCAATACCAACGAGGACGGCGTCGCCAAGGGCATCAATCCCTTCGACTATTCGCCGTCCGTTTATACCGACGTGATGAAGACCATTCCTTTGAAATCGGGACTCGATAAGTACGGGTTTGACGCTGCCTTTGGTGGTGCGCGCCGGGACGAAGAGGCGAGCAGGGCTAAGGAGCGCGTGTTCTCGTTCCGCGCTGAAGGTCATCGTTGGGATCCGCGCCGCCAACGCCCGGAAATGTGGCGGCTTTTGAATGGCCGTTTGGGCGCCGGAGAATCGGTGCGGGTGTTCCCGCTCTCGAACTGGACCGAGCGCGACGTGTGGCGTTACATTTTGCGCGAAAAACTTGAGGTGGTGCCTCTCTATATGGCCGCCAAACGTCCGACAGTGATCCGTAACGGTCAGATCCTGATGATTGACGACGAGCGCATGAAGTTGAAACCTGGAGAAGTGGCTGAGGACCGTAACATTCGCTTCCGGACACTCGGTTGTTATCCGCTGACCGCCGCAGTTGAATCAGACGCCGCAGATATGGAAAGTGTAGTTGCTGAAACACTTGGCGCCCGCACGTCCGAGCGCCAGGGCCGCTTGATCGATCACGACCAGGCTGGCGCCATGGAAAAGAAGAAGCAGGAAGGGTACTTCTAATGGCAACCAAACCTGCTGTGCAAAAGGCGAATATTACGCCCTTGGCGCCTGTCTCGGGGTCAGACGTGATTGCGCTGCCGTCGACCGGCAAGTCTGCAACTCTCAAAGCGACGAAGGGTCTGTCGCTTGCGGACGTCGCGCCTGAATTGTCAGGTATGCTGCGGTTGTTGACATGTGGTTCCGTGGATGACGGTAAGTCCACTTTGATTGGACGGTTGCTATGGGACGCGACCGATCTTTACGACGATCAGCGCGAAACGCTCCAGCGCGGCAAGAAGGTCGACGGCGGCAATCCTGATTTTAGTTTGTTAATGGACGGGCTCGTAGCCGAGCGCGAACAGGGCATTACCATCGATATCGCGTGGCGGTATTTTGATACGGATACGCGGCGTTTCGTTGTCATCGACAGTCCCGGCCATGAACAATACACCCGCAATATGGCGTCAGGCGCCAGCCACGCGGACGTTGCAATACTTTTGATTGACGCCCGCCACGGCATCAAGCGGCAGACCCGGCGCCACGCGGCGATCCTCGATCTCGTCGGTGTGAAGCGTGTGATCCTGGCCGTCAACAAAATGGACCTGGTTGATTGGTCCGAGCAGAAGTTCCGTCAGATCGAGGCCGATTTCCGTTCGCTGATGTGGCGCTTCGGTTTCTGGGAAGCGATAGCGATCCCCGTCGCCGCGGTTTCGGGTGACAACGTCGCCGAGCAATCGAAGGTCATGCCCTGGTACAGTGGGCCGACGCTTCTGAAGCATCTCGAAAGCCTGCCAAGTCGTGTCACCGATGCCTCGGGTCCATTCCGGATGCCGGTGCAAACTGTACTACGCGATGTCCGCAACGACTTCCGCGGCCTCGCTGGAACAATTAGTTCAGGATCGGTCAAGGTCGGCGATACGCTGATCGATCCTTTGTCCAAGCGCTCGTCGCGCGTGCAGCGCATCGCGCAAATGGATCGCGATCTCCAAGAAGCCTCGCACGGCCAAGCGGTCGCAATTCAACTTGAGACCGACATCGACGTGTCGCGTGGCGCTGTGATCGCGAAGCCGGACAACCAGCCGGCCGTCGCGCGCGCACTCGAGACCAAAATGGTGTGGCTGTCCGAAACGGCCTTTGATTCTAGAGGCTCGTATTTGTTGCGCACCGCAACCGATTTAGTTCCGGTCTCGAACATCGAAATTCGATCGCTGTTAGATCTTGAGACTTTGGCAGCCAATCCTTCCTCGACCTGCTCGGTCAACGACATCGCGATTGCGCACATTGCACTTGGCCGGGGCGCGGCAATCGATACCTTTGCCGATGCCCCTGAGACCGGCTCGTTCATGTTGGTGGATGCCGTCTCAGGCGCATCGATCGCTGGCGGTGTTGTAACGGAAGTCAGCTCTGCGGCTCCGCAGATTGGAGCCGGAACGTTCGTGCTGTCTCGCTCGATGCTTGAGCGTGGGCTTTGTTCGGACCTGCAAAAAGTCGAAAACAGTGAAGCGGAATTCCGGCGCCGGGCGAATGAGGTTGCGCTCATTTTGCGCGCCGCTGGCATCGCTGTCGAAATCGAAAGTCCGCCGGATTATTCGATCTGAGCCAGCACTTGCTAATGCCGCACGACGTCAACCACTCCCTTTCTGGATTTAATAAACTTGTCAGATGACATCTTATTCTACATCATTGTCGGCTTCGTCGCTCAAATGATCGATGGCGCCATCGGCATGGCATATGGCGTGACCACATCATCGGTATTATTGAGTGCAGGCATTCCACCGGCAACGGCAAGTGCGTGCGTACATGCTGCCGAAACCTTCACGACTGGCGCGTCGGGTCTTGCGCACTGGAAGCTCGGAAACGTCGACCGCAAATTGTTATTCCGCTTGGCCGTGCCCGGCATGATCGGCGGCGCAATCGGCGCCTATGCTCTGTCCGAGTTACCAGGGGACAAATTGAAACCGTTCATCAGCGCATACCTTTTGATCCTTGGGTTGGTGATCGTCCGAAAAGCGCTGAACGCCAAACCAACTGAAGGCGCCACGCCAAAGGCTGTTGCGCCGCTTGGTTTTTTCGGGGGCTTGCTCGATGCAATGGGCGGCGGCGGCTGGGGACCCATGGTGACGTCTTCGCTGCTCGGGCAGGGCACGACCCCGCGATATGCCATCGGGACCGTGAACTTAGCCGAGTTCTTTGTAACACTTGTGATCTCGGCGACGTTCTTGTTTACGATAGGACTCGAATTATGGCCGATCATCTCGGGATTAATCATCGGCGGCGTGATCGCTGCCCCGTTTGCGGCCTATGCTACGAAACACATTCCCGATAAAGTACTGATGCTCATGGTTGGGGTTGTGATCGTGCTCCTCAGCCTCCGAACTATACTCAAGGCCATCGCATGACGCCTCTGCCATCTGACATCTGACAATCACCCCACGTGTTTGCCGTTGCCATCTCTCTGACCCAGGCGCCCATGCAAGACCTCATTCTTCAGAATATCTACGTGATTGTCGGCGGCGGGTTCTTGATCGGATTCCTGATCGGCATCACTGGCGTTGGTGCGGGCTCGTTGACGACACCGATGTTGATTTCGGTTGGCGTGCCGCCGACGTTGGCGGTCGGTACTGACCTGCTGTTTGCCTCAATCACAAAAGCGAGCGCTGCGTTCCGGCATCAGAAGCTCGGCAATGTGAATTGGTCAATTTTAGGCTGGCTGGCGCTCGGGAGCCTGCCGGGCGCACTCGCGGTCGTGTGCTGGCTGTATTTTTCTCACGCCGACACGCAACTTCTCGCCGTCTATATCCGAAAAGTTCTAGCCGTGGTGCTGTTTCTGAGTGCAACTGCGATAGCGCTCCATCCGTGGCTGCGGCGCCATCAGGCCGGTGACGGTGACGCAGCCGTTGAAATTCCGGCGCGCAAAGTCCCCACATTTCTATTCGGTCTGCTGCTAGGTGTCATGGTCGCCCTGACATCGGTTGGCGCGGGCGCAATCGGCGTCGCCGTCCTGACTGGCCTCTATCCAATGCTGACGGCGCGCCGCGTCGTCGGCACAGATATTGTTCATGCTGTCCCGCTGACGCTTGTTTCGGGTCTTGGGCATTTGCAATTGGGGAACGTTGATATGACGTTGCTTGGCGCACTACTGGCCGGCTCGGTGCCGGGAATCTTACTTGGATCAAGGGTCACAGGCCGTATTCCAGACTGGCTGCTGCGGGTCGCGTTGAGTGTCGTCATGATATACGCCGCCTATTTGTTGATGAATAAATAGCGTGACGGTTGCACCCTTGCGCAGCCGCCTTATAGTTCAACATGATCGATAAGCTTGAATTGCTGTTGGCTTTGTCGCGCGAGCATCATTTCGGCCGTGCGGCTGAAAGCTGTGGGATCACGCAACCAACGCTATCGGCAGCGCTCAAAAGTC
Organism: Hyphomicrobium sp.; assembly: GCA_031380225.1. Classification (GTDB taxonomy): domain Bacteria; phylum Pseudomonadota; class Alphaproteobacteria; order Rhizobiales; family Hyphomicrobiaceae; genus JANNFX01. Next base: position 13,346 of record JANNFX010000027.1, on the reverse strand, counting down.
TTGAAGAACAGCTTGGCGTTTTGATCGTCGAACGCGGCTCCCGCTTTATCGGCTTCACACCTGAAGGCGAGCGCATCCTCGATTGGGCGCGCCGCATTGTCGGTGATGCGCGCACCATGCGGCAGGAAATCGAAGCTCTGAAACTGGGCTTAACCGGGCACTTGCGCCTTGGCGTAATCCCAACCGCATTGCCGTTCGTACCCGACCTGTCGCTGCGCTTTAAAGCCAAGCATTCTGGCGTTGCGCTGACGGTGTTGACCATGCCATCGGACGCTATCGTCTCGAAACTTGATGACCTCGAGTTGGACGTCGGCATATCCTATATCGACACTGAGCCTCTGCAACGCTTCCACACCCTGCCGCTTTACCAAGAGCGTTATGCACTTCTGGTGGCACCAGACTCGCCACTCGCCAAGCGGGAGACGATCACCTGGGCTGAAGCGGCGCGCCTGCCGCTCTGTCTCCTAACCAAGGATATGCAGAACCGGCGCATCATCGACCGGCTGCTGGCCGAAGCCGGGGACGTGCCACCGCCAACCTTTGAGTCAAACTCAATGACCATGCTGCATGTGCACGTCAGAACCGGCGGCTGGGCGACGATCGCGGCGCTGGGAACAGGGCGCGGCTTTGACCCGCCACTACAACTTAAGGCGATTGCACTAACCGAACCGGCGGTAAGCCATCAAATCGGGCTAATCCTAAAAAGCCGCGAGCCGCACCCGCCGACTGTTTCAGCGTTTCTTGCGTGCGCGAAGAAGGTGGAGAAGGAGCGGGTTTGAAAACCGTCCAAAATCAGCCTATTTTCTAACTTGCGTTAACTAATCAACTCATTGATTTTATTTAACGACTGCAGTCGATAGAAAAAATCTATCGATGCACGAAACCGGCCGCTTGATTGCCTGCTCCGGCTGTGGTCATGGTGTCGCAGAATCCAGGCCCGGAGACGAAAAAATGAGCCGTTACGAACCGTGGAGTGCCGAGCGCACCCGGTCGATTGTTGCCGCGCATAAAGACCGTGAAGGTCCGTTAATGGAAGTTCTCCATGCCAGCATGCATGCATTCGGTCACGTTCCCGAAGCCGCTGTGCCGGTCATTGCCCAGGAACTCAATCTGTCGCGTGCCGAAGTTCATGGCGTTGTCACCTTCTATCATGACTTCCGCCGCCAATTGCCGGGCCAGCATGTCTTGAAGCTGTGCCGTGCCGAGGCTTGCCAATCGATGGGTTGCGAAGAACTCGTTGTGCGCGCTGAAAAACGTCTTGGCGTTTCGTGCGGTAACACCTCGGCCGATGGCCGCGTTACGCTAGAGCCAATTTATTGCTTGGGGCTTTGTGCAACAGCGCCGTCGGCGATGATCGATGGTAAGATTGTCGGCCGCCTCACGGCTGCGAAACTGGATACCATTTTGAAGGATGCCGGCGCATGACCATGACCCGGATCTATGTTTCTCGAGATGCCGCCGCCGTTGCTTGTGGCGCCGATGAGGTTGTGGCTGCGATCGATGCTGCCGCCAAGAAGCAGGGCGTGACTGTCGAGATTGTGCGCAATGGCTCTCGCGGTATGCTGTGGCTTGAGCCGCTGGTCGAAATCTCAGACAACAGCGGCGTCCGCTATGGCTTCGGTCCATTCTTATCTGCCGATGCCGAGACATTGGTCATGGCGCTGGCTAAGAACACGCCAGTCAAAAACATCAAGCACAAGCTTGCCGTTGGTGCGGTTGAGCAAATCCCGTTCTTCAAAAAGCAAACGCGCCTGACGTTTGCGCGTTGCGGTATTACTGATCCGGTGTCGCTCGCCGATTATAAAGCGCATAACGGCTACCAGGGCCTGGCAAAGGCGTTAAAGCTCAAGCCGGCCGACATTTGTAAAGAAGTCAAAGACTCCGGCCTGCGCGGCCGTGGTGGCGCGGGCTTCCCGACTGGCATCAAGTGGCAAACGGTCCACGATACGCCGATGGGTCAGCAGAAATACATCGTCTGCAACGCTGACGAAGGCGATAGCGGCACCTTCGCCGACCGAATGATTATGGAAGGCGATCCGTTCGTTCTCATTGAAGGAATGACCATCGCCGGCTTGGCCGTTGGCGCTACGCGCGGCTACATCTACTTGCGCTCCGAATATCCCCACGCAGAGATCGCGCTAAATGAAGCGATCGCGGCGGCCAAGAATGCCGGCTACCTCGGCGATAAAATTTGTGGAACCAAAAACGCGTTCCATCTCGAAGTGCGTATGGGCGCGGGAGCTTATGTATGTGGGGAAGAAACTTCGCTGCTCGAAAGCCTTGAAGGCAAACGCGGCCTGGTTCGCGCCAAGCCCCCGCTCCCTGCGCACAAGGGCTTGTTCGGCCAACCGACCGTGATCAACAACGTGTTGTCGCTGGCGGCCGTGCCGTTTATTATGTCGGAAGGTGCCAAGAAATATTTCGACTACGGGATGGGCCGCTCGCGCGGCACGATGCCGATCCAGCTCGCTGGCAACTTGAAGCACGGTGGTCTGTTTGAGATCGCCTTCGGCATCTCGCTCGGCGATTTGGTCGACGAGATCGGCGGCGGCACAATCTCCGGCAAACCGGTCAAGGCCGTACAAGTCGGCGGCCCGCTCGGCGCATACTTTCCGCGTTCGATGTTTGCAACACCGTTCGACTATGAGGCCTTCACGGCGAAGGACGGCTTGATCGGCCACGGCGGCGTGGTTGTGTTTGATGACACCGCAAACATGGCCAAGATGGCCCGCTTCGCATTTGATTTCTGCGCCATCGAAAGTTGCGGCAAGTGCACGCCATGCCGGATCGGTGCCGTTCGCGGCCGTGAAACGGTCGACAAAGTGATGGCTGGCGAAAACGTCGAGGCCAATTTGGCCGTCGTTGAAGACCTCTGCAACACCATGAAATTCGGCTCGCTGTGTGCGCTGGGCGGCTTCACGCCGTATCCAGTGATGAGCGCGCTGACGCATTTCCCCACGGATTTTGGCCGCCCGGCGAAAAAGTTCGCCGAAGCCGCTGAGTAAGGACATCGCTCATGAAACCGCTGACGCTGATCAAAGAGATCGACTACGGCACGCCGGAGTCTAAGTCCGAGAAAATGGTGACGCTGACCATCGATGGAAATTCGGTGACGGTGCCCGAAGGTACGTCGATCATGCGCGCCGCGATGGAGATTGGAACTGAGATTCCAAAGCTCTGTGCAACCGACATGCTGGACAGCTTCGGCTCATGCCGCTTGTGCCTCGTCGAAATTGACGGCCGCAACGGCACGCCCGCATCGTGCACCACACCGGTTGCGCCTGGCATCACAGTCCACACCCAAACCCCACGCCTCAAGCAAATCCGCAAAGGCGTGATGGAACTTTATATCTCGGACCATCCGCTCGACTGCTTGACCTGCCCGGCTAACGGCGATTGCGAATTGGAAGATATGGCCGGCGCCGTCGGCCTGCGCGAAGTGCGTTACGGCTACCAAGGCGAAAACCACGTATTCCCGAAGGTCGATGGCAAGGTCAACAACGCCTTCCTCGGCAAGGACGAAAGCAACCCATACTTCACCTTCGACGCCTCGAAGTGCATCGTCTGCAACCGCTGCGTCCGCGCTTGCGAAGAAGTGCAGGGCACGTTCGCGCTCACCATTTCGGGCCGTGGCTTCGAAAGCCACGTCTCGGCTGGCATGGACGAAGACTTCATGAAGTCGGAATGCGTATCATGCGGCGCCTGCGTGCAGGCCTGTCCGACAGCGACGCTGCAAGAAAAATCTGTGATCGAAATTGGCCAGCCTGAGCATTCAGTGCTCACCACCTGTGCTTATTGCGGCGTCGGTTGCTCGTTCAAGGCTGAAATGCGGGGCGAAGAAGTGGTCCGCATGGTGCCCTGGAAAGACGGCAAGGCCAACCGCGGCCACAGCTGTGTCAAGGGCCGCTTTGCTTATGGCTACGCAACGCATCGCGACCGCATCACCAAGCCGATGGTGCGCGATAAGATCACCGATCCGTGGCGCGAAACGACTTGGGAAGAAGCGATTGGCCGCGTTGCTGGCGATTTCCAACGCATCCAGAAGCAGTACGGCCGTGGTTCGGTTGGTGGCATTACGTCGTCGCGGTGCACCAACGAAGACATCTTCGTCACACAGAAGCTGATCCGGCAGGGCTTCGGCGTCAACAACGTGGATACCTGTGCGCGCGTCTGCCATTCACCAACCGGCTACGGCCTGAAGACCACGTTCGGCGAAAGCGCTGGCACGCAGGACTTCGATTCCGTCGAACATTGCGACGTCATGTTCGTCATCGGCGCCAACCCAACCGATGGCCACCCCGTGTTCGCTAGCCGTATGAAGAAGCGCTTGCGCCAAGGCGCCAAGCTGATCGTTGCCGATCCGCGCCGCATCGATCTGGTGCGCATGCCGCACGTTGAAGCCGACTATCATCTGGCACTTCAGCCGTCGACCAATGTCGCGCTATTGAACTCGATGGCGCATGTGATCGTCACTGAAAAGCTGACCAATGAAAGCTTCATTCGCCATCGCTGCGATTGGAACGAATATTTGGAATGGGCGGCGTTCGTTGGCGCCAAGGAAAATTCTCCCGAAGATATGGAGAAATACACCGGCGTTCCAGCTGCAGACGTTCGCGCGGCGGCTCGTCTGTTCGCCACCGGCGGCAACGCGGCGATCTACTACGGCCTCGGCGTGACCGAGCACAGCCAGGGCTCATCGACGGTAATGTGCATCGCCAATCTTGCCATGGTGACCGGCAACATCGGCCGCCCCGGCGTTGGTGTGAACCCGCTGCGCGGCCAGAACAACGTGCAGGGCGCCTGCGATATGGGATCATTCCCGCATGAGTTGACGGGCTATCGTCACGTCTCAGACAGTGCGGCGCGTGCGCTATTCGAAAGTGCCTGGAATTGCAAGATTGACGCTGAGCCTGGCCTCCGCATTCCGAACATGCTCGATGCCGCCGTCGAAGGCACCTTCAAAGCCATCTACATTTGCGGTGAGGATATCCTGCAGTCGGACCCCGATACACATCACGTGTCGTCAGGTCTTGCGGCCATGGAATGCGTTGTCGTGCAAGACTTGTTCTTGAACGAAACCGCTAACTACGCCCACGTGTTCCTGCCGGGCTCGACCTTCCTTGAGAAGGACGGCACCTTCACCAACGCCGAGCGCCGTATTCAGCGTGTGACCAAGGTGATGTCGCCGAAGAACGGTTATGCCGATTGGGAAGTGACGCAGCTCATCGCGCGCGCTATGGGCCTGCCGTGGGATTATAAGAACGCTGGCGAAATCCTCGAAGAAATCGCTCTGCTGACGCCGACGTTTAAAGGCGTCAGCTTCGACTACTTGGACGTGCATGGCTCAGTACAGTGGCCGTGCGATGAAAAGCACCCGACTGGTTCGCCAGTCATGCACGCGGAAGAGTTCACGCGCGGCAAGGGCCGTTTCATGATGACGGAATACATCCCGACCGACGAACGCACGGGCGCCAAGTTCCCGCTCATCTTGACCACGGGCCGTATCCTGTCGCAGTATAACGTCGGCGCGCAGACGCGCCGCACTCCGAACTCGTTGTGGCACGAAGAAGACCGGCTTGAGATCAATCCACACGACGCCGAACAGCGCGGCGTCAAGGATGGTGATTGGTGCACATTGCGCAGCCGCGCCGGTGAAACGGCGTTACGCGCCACCATAACGGATCGCGTGGCTGCTGGCGTTGTTTACACGACGTTCCATCATCCGATGACACAGGCTAATGTCATCACGACCGACTACTCGGACTGGGCGACCAATTGCCCAGAATTCAAGGTGACGGCGGTTCAAGTGTCGCCATCCAACGGTCCGACCAAGTATCAGAAGGACTACGAAGCCTTCACCGAGCAGAGCCGCCGTATCGCGACTCCGGCCGAGGCCGCGGAATAGTTGATGTCCGTAGGTTGGGTTAGGCCGCACTGCACTTGCGGCCGTAACCCAGCAACGTGAAGCAAAGCGAAAGTGTTAGGTTACGCGCGGACGATGATGCGGTGTTGACATCAGACATCCGGGCCGCGCTAACCAACCTACGAAAAAGACCAAATGACCGGCCCCGTTCGCTCAGTTCCGTCTCTCCGCATTGGCTCCTCTGGTGCTGGCGGCGGAGCCGCATGTGCCAATGAAGAGACACTGCGCGCGGTGCCGGAAGAAACGCCAGTCGCAATCGTCTACGACGGTTCAACGAACGCCGTCATGATGGCAACGCCGGCAGATCTGGAAGACTTTGCGGTGGGATTTAGCTTCACCGAAGGCCATATTCACAATCCGGCTGATATCCAATCGATCGACATTGTTGAGCAAGACAATGGCATCGAGGCCAGGGTCTGGCTGACTGCGGATGCTAGCAGGGTTATCTCTGCGCGCCGCCGGGCAATTGCTGGCCCAACCGGTTGCGGTCTGTGCGGTGTTGAAAGTTTGGACGCCGCAGTTCCGGTATTACCGCCGGTCTCTCGGACGGTGCATGTTTCGCCGGACGAAATTCAGCGTGCAATGGCTTCGCTGGCGCCGCTGCAAGAAATGAATATTCGGACGCGCGCTGTCCATGCAGCTGGTTACTGGTCGCCGTCCGAGGGCTTGATCGCCATCCGCGAGGATGTCGGCCGTCATAACGCGCTCGACAAACTTGTTGGCGCGCTGCTCAGGACAAATAAAAAGACAAGCGACGGCATCGTCGTATTGACCAGCCGTGTCTCGGTCGAGATGGTGCAGAAGGCTGTGCGCCTGGGCGCCGAAGTGATTGTTGCGGTGTCGGCGCCAACAGCACTTGCCATCCGCACCGCGGATGCTGCTGGCGTCACGCTGATTGCAGTCGCACGCCAAGACGGCTTTGAAGTTTTCACTCATGGCGACCGGCTTACGTCGCGCGCCCCAACCGCTCAAAATCCCGAGGCCAAACGCAATGTCCGCTAAGCAGTCCGACAAGCTGGTCATGATGGCCAACCAAATCGCAAAAAACTTCGCTATCCGAGGTGAAGAAAAGGCGATCGAGGGCACGGCGCGCCATATCACGCTATTCTGGGAGCCCAGGATGCGCGACGGCATCCGCGACCATGTCAAGGCTGGCGGCGCGGGTATGTTGCCGATCGCTCTCAAGGCTGTGAATGGGCTGGCAGCCACAGCCCCGGCCGCCGTCAATCCGCTGGCCACAACAGTAAAGCCTGCTCAGCAAAAAGATGGCAACGCGCCGAAGCCGGCCAAACTGGCCTCTAAAAAATCGACCAAAGCGTGATTGGCGTTTGCTCTTTGAGCGCGTTTAGGCACTGTTAACGTTCTGAAATATAGAGTAAATCATCATATTTTTTGCGAAGATTGGCGAACCAGAGCTTGTTTTTGCCGCAGTTGATGCACATCTGAAGGGTGTCTGATTTCCGGCCTCCAATTGGTGCCGACGCAATCAGACCAGGAGGACAGCCATGAATACCATCGTGATTTGGGGCGTGATAGCCGTGGTCAGCGCTATCCTCGGCGGCTTCCTGGCGAGCTGGAAGAATCGAGATTACTCATCGTGGGCGGCGTGGTGCTTCCTGATTCCGCCGCTGGTGATTGCACTCCTGCTTACGCCAAAGAACATCGGCGCGAAGCCGCGTCAGCCGACACTTGATGATCTTGACCGCCGTGAAGACCGGGTCATTTAATCCAGACCGCGCACTGCCAGCAGGGGTTTAAATACCCTGCTGGTTGTTGTCGTTGCGTTCGGGTTCCGGGACTTGATTATAGTCAGGCGTGTCGCGGAACAATGGGAAACGTTTTTCGAGTTCAGTATAGGCGTCGATACTTTCCTTCGTCATATTCTGCTTCGCATATTCATCAGCTAGCCCAGCGAATGGCATATAATTCTTGGGATCGAGAGCGATCGCGCGGCGGTAATCATCAATAGCCCGGCCGTGATCGTTCTGCATCGAATATGCCAGCGCCCGCATATTATATGCCCTGTATGAATCAGGCTGCAATTCCAAAGCGGTATCGATGAACTTTTGAGCGAGGGGCGTATCTTTGGCCTTGATCGCTTGCGCAGCTCTGTTCAACAGCAGATCGGTGGTTGGACTACCGGAAAAGAACGACGCCTGCCTTATGGCAATCAGAATTTCGCCGATATTGCTTTTGTCTTTTTCAGTTCGCAACTTTTCATAAAGCCCAGCAAGGATTTTATCGCGCGTTTCAAGCGATAGAACCGGCTGGCGCGCAGCTTCTCGCTTTTTGGCCATTTCCTCAGCCGATGGCCGCCGCGGCGGCTCGCCCGAGGGAGGTGCTTGGGCCAGCGCGATCTGGCCAAACAAACTTAGCGCAACGGCGAAAACGCTCACAGTTCTAAAGAAAACTTTCATCGATCAAACTTAGACCGCTTCTTCGCCGCCGTCAAAACCGCAATGCATTACATTTCATTCAGCATTTGACACGTCTTGAGACGATTTCCACCGCTCCCAGCCTGCCAGCAACGGCACCTAAATCTTAACTGGGTCTCGTTAAAATCAGCCAACATTTTAGCGAAGGAGCAACCTTTGGATCAACAATCGACATTGGCGGACAGCTGGGCGGTACGCGCAGCCGCTGTGATCGCAAACCCGGCAGCCTTGGTGGTTATGTTCTCAACCACTTTGTTTTCGTCGGCGCTGTTGCTGTTTTCGGTGCAGCCGATGTTCGCGAAGATGGCGCTGCCAGCTCTTGGAGGTACGCCAGCCGTATGGGCAGTTTCGATGTGCTTCTTCCAGTTCACATTATTAGCCGGCTACTGTTACGCTCACATTTTAAACCGTCGCTTTCAAGCCAAGACAGCAGCGGCTGTTCACCTGACTGTATTGGCATTGACCGCGGTCGCGCTGCCGATTGGATTGCCAGCTAGTTTGTCTGAGCCGCCGGCTGGAGATGCCTATGCGTGGTTGATCGGCGTATTAGCACTTGGAGTCGGGTTACCATTTTTCGCGGTCTCGGCTACGGCTCCCTTGCTGCAGGCTTGGTTCGCGTCGACTGGGCACAAGGATGCAGATAATCCGTACTTCCTCTACCGCGCCAGCAATATGGGCAGCCTCATCGCTTTGCTTGCCTATCCATTTGTTGTTGAGCGCATGCTCGGTCTCAAATTGCAGAGTTCAGTCTGGAGTGCTGGCTTCGTTGGTCTGGCAGTGTTGATTGGCGGCTGCGCTGTATTGATGATGAGGAATCGAACTCAACATGCCTCGGTCGCGATTTCTACAGTCTCTGCAGTTGCAACCAAGCCATCGAATGGCGAGCGCGCCGCATGGATTTTCTTCGCAGCTCTTCCATCCGGCTTGTTGACCGGTGTCACGACCTACATCACCACAGATGTCGCATCGGCGCCGTTTATTTGGGTGTTCCCGTTAGCGATCTATCTGTTGAGTTTCATTTTGGTGTTTAAGGACCGCCTTGCCTTCAACTATCAGACAGTCCTTGCGGCGCTGCCAATAGCCATCCTGCTGCACTTGTGCTTTTCGGCATATCTTGCTGGCGCCTTGGCCGCGATCGTCGCCTTCTTCTTGGCTACTCTGGTCTGCCATCGCGAACTTTACCTTCGCCGGCCAGCAACCACCCACTTGACCGAATTTTACATCTGGATGTCGGCGGGCGGCGTCGTTGGTGGCATGTTTGCGGCACTTGTCGCGCCGCAGATCTTCACCACCGTACTCGAATTCAAATTGCTGCTGATGATTACGCTGCTGGCCCGCCCGGGCGTGGTCTTCGGTCTTGAAACGCCAGTCAGAGCTTATCTATTGGCCGCTATCACGGCGGTTCTGATCAGTGTATTCGTCGGCTACAACGCCATCGTCGCGGCCGGCTTGCTTGGCAATGCTGGGCCAGCCTTAATGGCCTTGATTGTCGTGACTTTAGTGTCGGTCTACCAGACGCGCACCTGGCCCGAACACCGCGCCCTGATGGTCATGGTTATGATCGCTGCCATCATGGTTGTGCCGGGCGATACGCTGACCATTCACGCCGAACGCTCGTTCTTTGGCTCTGTGCGCGTCGTTGAGACAGATCAATATCGCTTCATGATCCACGGCACGACGCAGCATGGTGCCGAGCGCATCAAGAGCGCCAACGGTGTTGCCGCTACTGATCAGCCTCCTGCGCTCTACTATCATCAAGCGCAGCCGATGGCGCAGGGACTGGCTATCGCCCGCTCGGTCTCGGCTCAAACTCGCCATACACCATTTACGGCGGGCTTCGTTGGGCTTGGCTCGGGGTCACTGGCTTACTTCGCTGAGCAAGGCGAAAGTATGCGCTTTTATGAGATCGACCCGCTGGTTGCGCGCATCGCGAAGAACCCGAAGTTCTTCTCGTACTTGTCGCGCACCAAAGCCAGCACTGACATAGTACTGGGTGATGCGCGTTTGACGCTGCAAAAGGAAAGCCCTCACAAGTTCGACTTCTTGCTGATCGATGCGTTCTCATCGGACGCGATCCCGGTTCACCTGTTAACGCGCGAAGCGTTTGCGGTCTACTTCGACAAACTTGCCCCGCAAGGCTTGTTGGCGTTGCACGTTTCAAACCGTTACCTGGATCTCGAGGCTTCAATTGCTGCGACGCTCCAGAATATGCCGGATGTAACAGCCCTAAGTGTGTTCCCGCCGGCTGCGGCGCCGATGCCGGAAGCGGCGGCGTCAAACGTGATTTTCGTGTCGCGCAACCCAGCCATGGTGGAGGCTGTTCGCCAACACTGGAGTGATGCGCGCGTCATCGATGCTCGCGGCGCAACCGCTTGGACCGATGATTTTTCAGATGTCAGTTCGGCGCTGATGCGTGGTTTCTGGAAGAAACAATAGTGTCTATCCAAAGCGCGGAGTAACACTCCGCGCTGGGGCCGATGTCATGTCCATGTCCCATGAGCGGAATAATCCAGCAATCAAGTCTTCGGTACGTTGATTGATGGCCTCAGGCGTCCAGTTGGGTGTTCTGCTTAACTGGTTCGACATTATGAATTCAGATCTGGCATAAATGCTCCGCTTAAACGCCCATTCACGGCTAGCAGCAGCGTTATTGTCAATGGTATTTAGGAATGTCAGATTTCCGAGACGGTGGGCGTAGTCCTTGACGAATTGTTCTGTGCGGAAACTGGCCTGCCAGGGGCCGCCGTCGACGTGGGATTTGGGCAGAATGTGCTCGAGGGTCACGTTCTTATCGTCAATCCTGCCGTGTTCGTGTCCGAGATCCAGGCTGCACCGGCGCAGCAACACCGTGGCATACTTTTTTCCATCGAAGTTCGCGCCCCGAAGGTTGGTCAGCAAGGTGTTGCGCGTTTTGGCTGAAACGTCGAACTCCCGCATGTTCGCGACCGCGACACCTTTTTCGATGTCAGGGAATAATGCGATGATCTTGCGTTGCTGGCGAGGCGGGTCAATGCCGGTCAGGCGCAGATGCCACACAAGCCGTTCGAGGCGGGCAAAGAACTCTTCCGTCTCACCGCCAACACCGCGGCGATCAAGCCAGTGCAAAGCGGCTGGCACCCAGAGATCGTCTGATACAATAAGCATACGCTTGATAGATGCCGTCGTCGCCGCCCGTTCTGAGGCATCTCCAATCTCCATCCGCCGGAGAGCGGCCAGCGACTCTGCGGCTGGCGCCAGTGTGTCTCGCATGAAGTCGAGGCCGTTGGTATTGATTGCAAAGGCTTGTGCAACGTCGCTTTCGAGTGGCCGGTCTGATGGCCGCCGCAGTTTGAGCGTGCGCAAATAAAGCAACAGTTTGTGCAGGTCCTCAGCAGGAAGTTTGGCTTCGCAGTCTTCCCATATCAGGCGGCACGCCTTGCGATCCTCATTGGGCACCATTGACAACAAGCTGACTTTGGCCCGGTTGGTGGCGTTGAAGTCGTACCGTGTCTCTTCATCAATTTGTAAAATGCGCCATGCCTCATCGACATCGTCGACTTCCTGGACAATGACGGAACACTGGTCGGTCAAGGTCTTCAGGAGGTTCCGGCGCACTTCGGCTGAAACGTCGCCATCTGACAGCTCACCTCTGAGATAGTCGCGAATATCAACAATGTTCTGTTCCGCTTCCGAAAGGGTGCCATCCGGAACGCTTTCAGTTGCTCCAACGGCCTGGACATAATTCACGCAGAACTGAGCAAGGTTCTCCTGTGGTTGTAGCCGGTTGGCTACCGTTCCAATCAAACTTTGGATTTCGGACCGAACAAATGGATCTGTTTCAAGGTCGCGTATGACGGCGAACAATAATGTTAATGTCATCACGCGTTGATGGCCGTCGACCAGCGACGCGTAGAGTTGTCCTGGAGTGCGGGCCACCATCAGTGTGCCAAGAAAGTAGCGCTGGCGTTTTGGGTCCTGCTGCTCCATCACGTCAAATATATCGGTTAGGAGCCGTCCAACTTGCGGGACTTGCCAAGCGTATGCGCGCTGGAACCATGGCAACTGAAATCTTGACGAGCCGCTGAACAGCTCTCGCACAGGCACGAGCTTCACTTTGATGTAGTCAGTCACGCACGCGCCCCACCCGTCTTTAAATTTCAAATCGAAGCAAATCAAAGTAGAGAAAAATCAACCCCCATCGCAAAGCTGCGATGAGGGAATTCTAATTTCCAATGACACCGCAGCGCCAGCAATCGAACGATTGTTCGCCCGGACTGACGTTCAGAACATGCGAGCTCGTGCAGCTCACGGGACATCCTGGATCCCGATCGCTCCCCCTCGTTTCGTTCATAAATATCGTCTGGTTGACCTGTCCCCCAACCGGACCCAAAGTAAGCGTCACCACCTTTTTTAAGCTAACATGCACCGCGGCGATTTCAACCACCATTAGCCGGAAAATGTTATGCGATGACTTGCATCGGGTTACTGAAGTGACCAAGCCGCAACGGATTGCGCCCTCTTATGCCGGATCGACCTGACAAAATTATCTATAAAGTCATAAGCGAAAACGCTTGGAATACAGCGCTTGTGAGTGGCGCTTTCGAAGGGTCCGCCGACGATATCCGGGATGGGTACATTCACATGTCTGCCGGTCCCCACCAATTGGCCGGCACACTTGCTAAGTATTTTCGCAACGCCACTGACCACCTGCTCGTTGCCTACGATCCAGTCACTCTCGGTCCGCATCTCAAATGGGAAATCTCACGCGGCGGAGATCGATTTCCGCACCTTTACTCAATGTTGCCGACAGTGCTTGCGCTGTGGGTCAAGCCACTCGCACTCAGCGACGATGGTACCCCCGTGCAGCCTGCGGAGGCATTGTGATGCTTGGCGCATTTTATCATTTGGCGCGGCCAGCATTGTTTGGGTTGGCGCCGGAGGACGCGCATGAGCTAATGCTCAAAGCAATGGAAAGTGGAGCCTATCCACGTTCGTATGCTGCCGATGAC